>JBGSXK010000549.1:0-16619 GCA_041751455.1 Anaerolineae bacterium | reverse complement strand
TTGATGCGGAGGGCCTGCTAGATGCCGCTTCAAGGCAACATTCGAGATTTCAGCACGACACAACTGCTGAATCTCATTAACCTGGCCGGCAAAACCGGCACGCTGACCATCTTTGACGGGGTCAAAACCGGCGAAAAAGACGCGATGGGTAAGGAGCGGATGTCCCCTGGTAAAGAGCGGGCACGAGTCTCCTTTAATAAAGGTAAGCTCATCTATGCGGCGACTGACACCCAGGATGGTAACCTGGTGGCAGTGTTGAACAAAGCTGGCAAACTGACCGACGATCAGGCGCGCATTATACGTGAGCGTGCCCGCAATACCAGTGATAAAGCGCTGGCTCTGCTGCTCATGAACGCTAATTATGTGAGCCAGGGAGATATTGTTACGAGCATCCAGCAGCATACGCTGGATGTGGTTTATGGCTTGCTGACGTGGGGGGAAGGCCCATTTCGCTTTGACGACGGGACGCTGCCGGGCAAAGAACGCATCCTGGTGCCTATCGACCTGGAAAATGTGATTATCGAAGGGTCACGCCGCATCAAAGAAGCGGAGAAGCTGACCGAATATCTCCCCAATCTCGATTTCGCGCTGCGCTTCCCGGAAAATCCCAGAGAGAAATTCAAGGGTATTAACCTGAGCGTCGAAGAGTGGCGGGTAGTTTCGTTTGTACAGCCGAAGAATTCCATCCGGCAGATTGCCAAAGCTAATAATATGACGGATATGGAGATTCGCCGGATTGTCTACGGTTTAGAGCAGGCGGGTCTGGTCGAACTGGTGAAACCGCCGGGCATGGATGCCATGAACGAGAAGCGCCGGGCTGCGGCTGCGCGCGCGCCCCAGGTGCAGAAAAACGTGGTCAATAAGCTGATCGACAAGATCAAATCTATCTAACATCCTGAGAGTCCGTAGGGACGTTGTACTGGAAGAGCGGGTAAGCTATGCAAACAGTGAAAATGGTGATTACCGGACCGTTTAGCTCTGGCAAAACGGAGTTCATTCGCTCCATCAGTGAAATCGAGGTTGTTTCTACCGAGCGCGAGATCACCGAAGGCACGATGGAGCGCAGCCAGAAGGACGCGACGACAGTGGCGATGGACTTCGGGCGCATCACGGTAGATGACGATCTGGTGCTTTACCTGTTTGGCACACCCGGCCAGCGGCGCTTCGACTTTATGTGGGAGATCCTGGCAGAGGGGATGCTCGGTTTTGTGGTGATGGTAGACAGCGCCAAGCCCGAAACCTTCCGCGAGGCCAAAAGTATCCTGGAAACCTTCCGCGCCTATGCGCCCACGCCCTATGTGGTGGCGGCCAACAAGCAGGATCATCCTGATGCCTGGGAAACCGAGGATATGCGCATCGCGCTGCGCATTGAGGAAGGGGTGAAGCTGCTCCCCTGTGTGGCCAAAGATAAAGAGAGTGTCAAGAACGTCCTGTTAGAACTACTCTATTCGATCCTGGAGGAGATGGAAGGCTAACGCAGCCTTTCGCCGCTGCCCACGCACCGAGGCTGAGAACACGTGGCAATTCTGGTCACTGAACAGGGGATAGTCCATTACGAGGTGTATGGTCGGGGTCGCCCTGTTCTTTTTTTGCATGGGTGGCTCGGTTCGTGGAATTTGTGGCGCTCCACCATTGCGGAGCTGAGTAAGGAATTTCGCACTTTCGCGCTGGATTTCTGGGGATTTGGCGAAAGCGGCGAGCAGGGGATGGACTTCTCTGTGGATAACTTTGTGCTGCTGGTGAACGAATTTATGGACCGGCTGGGCATGGTTAAAGCGCCGCTGGTGGGGCATTCGATGGGCGGGACGGTGGCGCTGGGCGCGTCCATCCGTTACCCGCACAAGATCGTTAAGACGGTGGTGGTGGGTTCGCCGATTGTGGGCACATCACTGCGCCAACCGCTCAAGCTGGCGGCCCTCAGCGGCTGGCAGACTCTCTCGCAATCTTCTCCCCTGTTGTTCGACACCTTCATGAGCGGGCTGCGGCTGGCGCTGCCGGTGTACTCACGGTTTATCGCCGATGATGGCCGCGCACTGTGGAAGATGATGGAGCAGGACGTGGCCGACCTGAGCGGCGGCGCGTTCTTCCAGAGCATTGGCACGCTGCGGCGCACCGATCTGCGCGCGCGGGTGGGCGAATTAAAGATGCCAATCCTGGGGATTTATGGTAAAAAAGACCGTATCGTGCATCCGGGGCAGGCGCAGGTACTCCAACAGTACGTTCCCCACAGCGAGATCGCCTGGTTCGAGAAGTCTGGCCACTTCCCGATGATGGACGAAAGCGAGCGCTTCCATACCACGCTGCGCGACTTCTTGAATAGTGGTTAATGGATATAAGATCAGGACCTAGTGGAACAATCAGAGGCAAACACGCACATGCGCTATTATTACCCCAACCGCATGGGGCGTGTCCTGCTACAATCAACTGAAGATGTGCTGGGGCGCGGCGGCCTGCTGGCGCTCATGAAAACTGTTGGCCTGGGGCATTACGCCAAAGCACCGCCCTCCAATAACCTGGACAAAAAATTCGCTTTTGAAGAAGTCAGCGCGCTGATGCAGGGCTTTGACCTGATGTACGGCCCACGCGGTGGGCGCGGCATCGCGCTGCGGGTGGGGCGGGTGGCCTTCCGATATGGATTGTCGGAATTTGGGCCGGTGCTGGGTATTGCTGACCTGGGTGTCCACCTGCTGCCCTGGAGCCTGAAGCTGGAGCGCGGCGCGACCTCCTTTGCGGAGCTTTTTAACCAGTTCAGCGACCAGATTGTGCGGCTGGAGGACACGAGTACAGCATTGTACTGGCATATCGAGCGATGCCCGTTGTGCTGGGGACGCAAGCTGACGGAACCACGTTGTTTTATGGCGGCGGGGCTGCTGCAAGAAGCCTTATTGTGGCTGAGCGGTGGTAAGATGTATAGTGTAGAGCAGACTTCGTGCTGCGCGATGGGCGATGACACATGTACATTTGTCATCGACAAAAAGCCGCTAGAGTAAGAGCGGCAGGGGATGTCATGGAAACGATTACACTTTATGCGATAGAAGACCCGCGCCACGTGCTGCCCTTCAATGAACCGGCCAGCGAACTGACTGTTGGCATCAAACCACTGAAAATTCATCATCAGGATCTGTTTACCGGGTTCTTCCGCCAGAATGTGCAGCTAGGCCGCCCGCTGACCGGGCGCGATGATCTGCCGCTGGCACAGGGGCCGTCGATTGTCTACCGAGATAACCTGTGGTTCGACCAGGAATTTCTGGAATATTTCCTGGGGCGCGCAGAGACGCTGCAACAGGCGTGCCGGGCGGCTATCGATGTCGATGATCGCGCTTTTCGCACGTATACCCTGCCGCTGACGACGGGCTTTGAGCGGGCGCTGGATGATGAGCGGCGCGATGTTTACCTGCTCGACCTGTGGTATTTTCCCCAGGGGTACACGGAGCAGATTACGCCAGTGGTTGTCCCCAGCGGGGCCAAAGAAAAGGGTTTTTACAGCGTCCCCGATTTTATGACGATGGAACAGGGCGACCTGACTCATTACCTGCCGGCGCGGGCGGTGCTTTCGATTGAAAGCTGGATTCACGTCTATTTCGCCAGCATCATCTTCGGGGTGTTCGCACGTGGCAGCCGCTTTGAGGAGTACATCAAGACGCATAAC
The DNA here is from genome assembly GCA_041751455.1 of Anaerolineae bacterium. Taxonomy (GTDB): domain Bacteria; phylum Chloroflexota; class Anaerolineae; order Aggregatilineales; family Phototrophicaceae; genus JAIOHN01. The sequence goes on along the minus strand of JBGSXK010000549.1, from coordinate 12,970 downwards.
TTCACGGCGCTGCGCCTGATGTGGCGCGGCATCCTGGAACAGAAGCAGATTCTGAGCACATCGAGTGTGGTCAAAGTGGGCAAGGACACGATCATCCACCCTTCGGCGCAGATCAGTGGGCCGACGACCATCGGTGATAACTGCTTCATCGGGCCTGGCGTGGTGATCGACAACTGTGCTATCGGCAACAATGTGAGCGTTGACCAGGGCTGTAACCTGATGTTGAGTACCATCGCCAACAACTGCTTTTTGCCCTTCCGCGCCGCGCTCTACCTGACGGCTGTGATGGAAAGCACCATCATCGCGCAGAATACCTGCCTGCAGATGTGCGTGATCGGGCGTAACAGCTTTATCGGCGCGGGTAACACGTTTACCGATTTTAACCTGCTGGCACAGAAGCCGATCCGCGCGACCAATATCAACGGCCAACTGGAGGAAGTGGGCCAGATTGTGCTGGGCAGCGGCGTGGGGCATAACTGCCGCATCGGGTCGGGGCTGGTGTTCTATCCGGGGCGTATGGTGGAGAGTGATGTGGTGGCGATGGCCTCGCCGGAGCGGCATGTGGTCATGCGCAGCATTGATTTTGAGGAGAGCGATCATTTCCATCTGCGCGGTGGCGAGGTGCATAAACGCTTCTATCCACGCCAGAACGAAAAAATCGAAGCGGGCGAAGAAGACTGGTAAGCGCCTATGGCCGAGGATACCTTTGCCTTTATTATTCATCCGGTGCAGATCAAAAAAGATGCGGCGCGAAAAGTCCCTGTTGCCCGTTACCTGACGGAAGGGCAGATCAATTTTCTGTCGCGCTTTTTTCCGCCGCTTTATATCTCCGAAGTCACGGGTATTCAGTCTAAGGCGAACGGGCGCACGCTGCGCGGCTGGCTGCTGGCGTGTCCGTTTACGCCGCCGACGATGCTGGCGCTGCCGGTAGAGACGGTGTACCGCAAAATCGTCGCCTGCGGGCATAAAGCAGAGGGGCTGGGGGCGCGCATCCTGGGGCTGGGGGCTTATACCTCGGTGGTGGGCGACGCGGGCAGGACGATTGCCGGGCGGCTGGATGTGCCGGTGACGAATGGCGACAGCTACACGATTATCATGGCGGTAAAAGCGGTGCGCGAGGCAGCGCGGGCGATGGAAATCCCTATGGGCGGCGCAAAAGCGGCGGTGGTGGGCGCGACGGGGGCGATTGGTAAGACCTGTGCTGAGCTGCTGGCGGGCGAAACCGCCGAGCTGGTGCTGGTGGGCAAGCGCAGTGATGTGCTGGACGAAGTATATATGCGCTGTACGGGCAAGGGCGCGCAGGTGAGTATCAGCACTGAGATGACGGCGATTTATGATGCTGACCTGATTCTGACTGTGACGAGCGCGGTTCATGCCGTGATCGAGCCGAAGCACCTGAAGCCGGGCGCGGTGGTCTGTGATGTGGCACGCCCGAGGGATGTCTCGGCACGGGTGGCGGCGGAACGCAGTGATGTGCTGGTGATCGAGGGCGGCATGATTGAAGTGCCGGGGGCCGAGGTGGACTTTCATTTCGATTTTGGTTTTCCGCCGCGGATGGCCTATGCCTGTATGGCGGAGACTATGGCGCTGGCGCTGGAAGGCCGCTACGAAGATTACACCATCTCCAAGGACATCTCGGTGGCGCAGGCGCTTGAGATTGACGAGATCGCCACACGGCACGGTTTCCGGCTGGCCGGATTTCGCAGTTTCGGCCATGAAGTCAGCCCGGAGACGATTGCTGTGGTGCGCGAGCAGGCGGCACAGAATCGCAAGTCCTGGTCGCTGGTTCGCTAATTCAAACGGAATGTTTGAAATTCCTATTGTGTTTTCCATAAGTGTTTATAAATTTAAAGATAAACCTGCCTTATACTAGGGAGCAGGGTAACTACCGCACATTCGTTGTTCGTGTGGGCGCAGCGGTGCTGTGCCCTTACACGTTCATCAATGCTTCAGGCCATCACCTTTGATGCGAAATTGCGTACAATCGTGTATGATGGAATACAAACTTTTTTAGCACCCTGGATAAGAATTGACGAGGGGCGAGCATGAACAAACGTCGAATTCTGGTGGTCGAAGACGATTTTGATATCTCTAATATGCTGCGAATTTATTTCACCGGGCAGGGTTATGAGGTGCAGGTGGCCCCGCGTGGTGGTGATGCCCTGGCGATGACGCGCAAGCAGCTACCTAACCTGATTGTGCTGGACATCATGCTGCCGGATATGAACGGTTATGATGTCTGTCGTGAGCTGCGCGAAACGACCCGCACCAGCCATATTCCTATTATTTTCCTGACCCAAAAAGATGAGCGCAGTGACAAGATCACCGGGCTGGAACTGGGCGCGGACGATTACATCACCAAGCCGTTTGATATTGAAGAGCTGAAGCTGCGGGTACAAAACTCCATTACCGCTGCGGATCGCAACCGCCAGATCAACCCGGTTTCCAACCTGCCGACGGGCTCGCTGATCGAAGACCACCTGCGCGGGCTGATGCAGGTCAATAAACCGTGGACCTATGTTGATCTGAAGATTAACCATTTCGACCCGTTTACCGAAGTCTACCAGTTCGTAGCCGGGGACGAAGTGCTGCGCTTTATGGCACTGCTGATTAACGAAGTGCTGGAAGAACTGGGATCGCCAGAGGACTTCATCGGCCACCCCAGCAGCGAGAACTTCGTCGTTATCACGCACTCTGACGACGCGGAAAAGATCAAACAACGGCTGGTCGAGCGCTTCGACGAAGAAGTGAAGCAGCACTATTCGTTTGTAGACCGTGACCTGGGTTATATCATGATTCCGTCTGGTGATGGCAGCGAACGCAAAGCCCCGCTGATGACCCTTGCCGCCGGATCTGTCTCTACCGAGACACACCAGTTCTCCGACATCCGCGAGATTACTGAACTGGCTGCCGAAGACCGCCGGCGCGGGCTGAGCGGGGAAGATGCAGGGCCGCGTATTCTGACTTCCTGGTAAACTGAGTTTCATAGGTTAAACGCGATGGAGCTGGCGTTAATCTTCTTTCTGGGTGGGGCAATCATCTTCGCCTGGTTTTACCTTTGGTCGCGCCAGCGGGAGAAACTGGGATACGCGCCTGGTCTTGAGGATGTGCTGAGCAGTGTGCCAGCGGCTTCCACAGATGACGCGCTGCTGGTTTCTAGGGAACACGGCCAACTGGTGTATGTCAATGACCTAGCCCGCAACTGGCTGAGCATGAACGGCGAAAGCCCGAATCTGGAATATGCCGCGAGCAGGGTAAGCCCTGCCGATAGTTTCCTGAGCCTGTTTGGCGGCGAGGGGCAGGCTTCGTTCCAGGTGGGCCAGCGCTGGGTGGAGGCTTCCTCGCACCGCATCCCCAACGGGCCAGAAATCCGTACTGTCATCGTCATGCGCGAACTGGGGGCGAAGACGCAGAACGCGCAATCACTCGATCTTTCGCTGGCGATGTCGGTCATTAACCATATTGGCGAGACTGTCGATGCCAGTATGAGCGTGGAGCAGGTGCTGCAAGCGCTTCTGTCGATTATCAGCGCGGCGATCCCTGCCGACGCGGGCGAAGTTTGCCTGTGGGACGAGGAAACGCAGGTGCTTACGCCCAGGGGTTATATGGGCGACGGGGCTTATATCCTGGCGCTGGCCGAAGCAGGCGGTATTTATCGCTCTGGTGAGGGCATCACGGGCTGGATCGCCCGGCAGCGCAGGCCGGTGCTAGTGGCAGACCGGGAAAGCCGGACGGCGATACTGCCCAAGCTCAACCAGAGTCCCTACCAGAGTTATGTGGGAGTGCCGCTGCTGATGGGGGATGATTTCCTGGGCACATTTGAGCTGGCGGCGCTGGAAGTCGAGGGATTTACGCAGAAAGATATGGCGCTGCTGCAAGCTGTGAGCCAGCAGTTGGCGATTGCGATTTACAATGCGCAGCTTTATACCGAGCAGGCGCGTCGTATTGACCAGATGGCGACCTTGCAGCAGATTGTCCAGCAGGAAAGCCGCGATCAGGCTGATTATGCGCAGGCGGTCTATAAGACGCTGCATGAGCGTATCGCCCGGCTGGCGGGTGTGGAGATGTGCGGTATTCTGCTGTACAACGAAGCACGTCAGGCGCTTATCCCCGAATCACCGTTTTATAATGTGCCAGAGCAGGTCATCCGCAATTACTTCATCCCTATCCCCCCCGGCAGCCCACAGCGCGCCATCTGGGATAGCCAGCCCTACTGGTATCTCAACGAACTGGCAGGCGAGCCGCTGCTGGAAGAACTGAACCTGCTGCCGCTGGCGCAGCTTACAGGGGTTTACAATACGGCGCTCATCCCGCTGGTGGTTGGTGAGCGGCGCATCGGCATCTTACAGGTGAGCAATAAAAGCGGTGAGGGCGGTTTTGGCCCACCCGATATGCAAAACCTGACTCTGCTGGCGGCGCAGGCGGCGGTGGTGGTGGAGAATATCCGCAGTTACCAGCGCGAACAAAGCCGCGAGAACGAGCTGCTGGGGCTGCAAGAGATCACTTACGCGGTCAGTTCGTCCAGCGATGAGAACGAATTTTATGCGGAGATCAGCGCGCGCATCGCCCGACTGATGGAGATGGAGATGTGCGGCATTCTGCTCTATGATGAGCAGGAGAATGCCCTGGTCGCGCAGCTTCCATTTTATGGTATAGACGAGTCCTTCATCGCGCATTATAAAGTCCCGCTCCAGCCGGGGACGATGCTGCATCAGGCGTGGGCCGAGGAAGATTACTGGTACACCAACAATATCAATGCAGACCGATTGGTGATTGAGGCGGGATTGGAACCGCTGGCGGAAGTCGCGGGGGTGCGGCAGACGATGTTCGCGGTGCTGTCTGTAGGCGGTCGCCGCCTGGGCACGGTGCAGATTTCCAACAAGCTGAATGGCGAGGAATTTACAGAGAAAGATGCACGCCTGCTGATGACTTACGCGGCGCAGGCGGCCACTCTCATCGAGAACGCGCGGCTGGTGCGCGAGATGCAGCAGCGCGCCAGGGAAGCCGAAACACTGCGCGACGAGGCCGAAGGGCTGCGCCATATCGCAGAAATGGCAGGAAGCATCGTCACGGCGGAGGAGTCGTTCACGCCTGTGCTGGCCGAGATTGCGCGGCTGACGCACAGCCCGGTTGTGTTTATCAACATGCTGGAACAGCATTCCTCCAATCTGGTCACTTACCCGCGTTATGTGCATGGTGTAGAGCTGGATCAGCCCATCGTGCAGGATGCTTACGCGCCGGGCTTTAATAACAGCGTGGCGATCTCGCAGCGTCCGTTTATCAGCGACAATGTGCTGGCCGATAAACGTGTGCTGGAAAGTTACCGTCATGTGTCGCAGCGGGTCGGGCTGGTGAATGCGGTCATGGTGCCGCTGGTGGTAGGCGAGCGCAGTATGGGTGAACTGGGCATCGCTAACCGCCAGACACGCCCGTATGGCGAGAGTGACCGCCATCTGCTGACCGCGATTGCGACGCAGATCGCGGCCACGCTGGACCGGGTGCTGCTGTACCAGTCCGCCGACGAAAACCTCAACCGCCGGATGCAGGAACTGGATGCCATCTCACGCGTGAGCAACGAACTGACGCAAACGCTGGATCTGGATCGCATTCTGGAAGTGATTCGCCACGAGGCGGCCCGCGCTACCGGCGCGATGAGCAGCACGGTGGCCCTGTTGAAGCCGATTTCACTGTGGCGCGAGGCGGGTGAACCGGAACTGATGCGGCGGGTGGGGAGCGTGCGGGTGATCGAGCGGTTGGCCGATGTGGAACTGCTGGCGGCACAGCGCCCAGGTACACCCGTGACTGTGCAGGAATATGATGAGCACGAAGCGCTGAGGGCGCTGCCGTCCAGCGCGCATTCGGCGGTGGCGGTGGCTTTTGAGTATGCCGACGAAGTGGTAGGTGTGCTGCATGTCTATCATGATGAACCCTCTGTTTTTGACGAGCGCGCGGCCAATTTCGTACTGACGCTGGCGGCCAAAGCGGCGCTGGGGTATGGCAACGCCATGCGCTTCGAGGATCAGTTCAACCGCAGCCAGCTTTTGCGGCGGCGGGTGGAACAACTGAACCAGATTTTTGAACTGGGGCAAATGCTGCACAGCAATACCGACCTGGTGTCGATGCTGGAAGCGATTGCCTACAGTGTGCAGCAGAGTGTAGGCTTTGATATTGTGCTCATGCTCATGCTGGATGAGCAGGCCGGGCTGCTGCGGCGGGTGGCGCAGGCAGGTGTGCCGCTGGAAGTCTTTGAGCGCAGTAAGGAACATATGCTGCCTAAAGCGCACCTGGATACCCTGCTGAGTGAAGTCTATCGCATCAGCGAGTCGTACTTCTTCCCCATCGAGCAGTTGACGACGTGGGGTAATTTCGGCAATCTGGCCGCGCTGGATACAGGCTTTGACGGCAGGCGTACCCTGATAGGCGGGGGCGAGGCCGATCACTGGCACGATGGTGATCTGCTGGTGGTGCCGCTGCGCAGCTCTATAGGCGGGCTGCTGGGGGTTATGGTGCTTGACCTGCCGCACGAGAACCACCGCCCCACTAAAAACACTGTGGAAGTGCTGGAAATCTTCGCGCATCAGGCCTCGACCACGATTGAGAACACACGGCTGTACCTGCAAAGCATCCAGAATGCCGAGCAAGAGGCACAGTTGAATGCGGTGATGGAAGCGATTGCCAGCACGCTCAATATTGAGGACATCCTGAAGGCGGTGACGCATGGTGCGCTGCGGCTGATGCCTTTCACGCATATGAACGCGGTGCTGCGGCGGGCGGGCGGCAGCGAGGGCTTCGATGTGATTAAGATGCGTGTGGGCGAGGATCATACGCTGGATGTCACACGCGGGATGCGCGACAGCCTGGAAGATACGGCGCTGGGGCGCAGTTATGAGGATGGACAGGCGTATATCTATTACGCGCACGACCCGCTGACAGAGGAGTACAGGGACCTGCAGGAGTGGCATGAAGCGCAGGAGCGGACGACGATGATCGTGCCGCTGCTGACCGGAGGGCAGCCGCTGGGTGTATGGCACCTGGGCAGCGAGAACACCGAAGCCACGGGTTTTGACGAATTTCTGCCGCTTATCCAGCGTATGGCGAACCTGACCGCTGTCGCTATTCAGAACGCTCACCTGTTCGGCGAAGCGATTAACCTGAGAGCTTTCAGCGAATCGATTGTCGAGTCGATCCAGCAGGGTATTGTGGTGCTGGACAAGCGCCTGCACATTATCTCCATCAATAACTTTATGCGGGTGCGTTATGGGTGGGATGACAGCGCCATTGGAAAAGACCTGTTCGTTTATCACCCGCAGCTTCTGCCTATCCTCTCGCGCAGTGTGCAGCATACGCTGGACACGGGCGAACCGCAGGAACGCAGCGGCCAGCACCTGACCACACAGGACAAACGCCGTACCAGCAACTTCTACACCTACCCGTTAGGGGATGGTGGCGATGGTGGGCTGGTGATTATGGTGGAGGATATTACCGAGCGCTCGCAACTGGAGCATGATATTGAAGCGCGCGCCTTGCAGCTTGCCGCGCTGACGGAAGTCTCCAGCCGCATCACGGCCTCGCTGGATTACAACGAGGTGATGAACCTGGCGTTAAGCGAGATGGAACGCATTATCGCCTTCGATACGATGACCTTCTGGGTGCGCGAGGGCGACCTGCTCATCCTGCAAGGCGCGCAGGATTACCAGGACGACACTATCCCGGCGCGGGTGCGGGTGCGCATCAGCTCGCATGAGCGGCTGAACCGCGTGGTGGAGACGCAGCGCGTGCATTCCATCAGCAGTTTGCAGGGGTGGGACAAGCTGCCCGGTGAGGACGAGGCCGCCAGTTGGATGGGTGTGCCGCTGGTGAACCAGGGTAATGTGGTCGGTGTGATCTCGGTCAGCAAGGGCGAGTCGGGCTTTTATGATGTGCAGGCGGAGCAGGCCGCATTTGCTTTTGCCAATCAGGTAGCGGTCGCGCTGGCGAATGCCGAACTGTTCCGCGAGGCAGAGCGTCGTACCCAGCGCCTCAGCCTGCTGAACCGGGTGTCGGTAGCGCTTGGCCAGTCGCTGGATAACGAGGATATTCTCGAAATCGCCCTGCGTGAGATCGCGCAGATTCTGGCGGTGGAACATGCGCGTGCACTGGTGTTCGAGCGTGATTTGCAGATTGGCCGGGTGCGGGTGGAATACCCACGCGGTGATACGCCGCCGGACGAAATTATCGACCTGAAGCAGAGCGCGGTGTACCAGCATATCCGGCGCACAGTGGCCGCGATTGCCATCCCGGATGTGGCCTCGATGGAAGAACTGGAAGAAGTGCAGCAGGAACTGCTGCCGCGCGGTTTGCAGGCTTATGTCATGATCCCGATGGCGATTGGCGGGCAGGTGATCGGCGCGTTTGAACTGGGCATTTACAGCAGCCCACACCGCTTTGACCTGGAGCAGATTGATCTGGCGCGGATTATCGCCAATCAGGCGGCTATCGCCATCCAGAATACCAGCCTGCTGGAGCAAACGCTGGTGCGCACGCGCGAACTGGAAACCCTGCTGGAAGCGGCGCAGGCGACCTCGCTGACGCTGGATGTGCAGGAAGTGTTCCGCAGTGTGGTGGAGCTGATGATGCACGCGCTGGATATGCATGACTGCGCGCTGATGATGTGGGACGATGTGGACAATGTGCTGGAAGTGCAGATCGACACGACGCGCACAGGGGATGAGAGCCGGGTGATGCTGCCCGGCACACAGATCAACCTGGCGGAGTTCCCGGCCAAGCTGCAAGCGCTGCGCAAGCGCGAAGTGCTGCTCATCAACCAGGACAGCGAAGAGGACTTCCCCAGCGATTATGCGGCTTTGGAAGCGGCAGGCGATCATACGCACATGCTGGTGCCGCTGGTGGTGCGTGACAATGCCATCGGGCTGGTGCAGCTTGAGCTTCATGCGGAGTACCGCGCTTTTTCGCACCGCGAATCGCGGCTGGCACAGGCGCTGGGGTCGCAGGCGGCCACCGCCATCGAGAACGCGCGCCTCTCTACCGAGACGGCTTACCGGGTTGAGGAACTGTACATCATTAATGACCTGAGCCAGGCGATTTCGTCCACTATTAATATCGACGAGATGATCCGTGTGGTGCGTGACCGTGTGCCGAGTGTGGCGGGTGTGGAGGAGCTTTATCTGGCGCTCTATGACCCGGAAAGCCAGATCATCACCTTCCCGCTGACGGTGCTCAACGGCGAAGATTATGAGATGCCGCCGCGTGAACTGAACACTGACGAGGTATCGTTCATCATTAAAAACCGCCGCCCGCTGAGTATGGGCAGCGATTACTTCAGCCCGGACGAACTGCGCCGCAGCCTGGGGATCAGCGCGGCGGAGGGCGATGTAAAAAGCTACCTGGGCGTGCCGCTGATCGCAGGGGATCAGGTGGTGGGGGTGCTGGCCGTGCGTGACAGCCAGCGTACCCGTGCTTTTGGGGTGAACAGCCAGGGAATCCTGACGACGATTGCCTCGCAGCTTGGCGCGGCCATCCAGAATGCCCGCCTGTTTGATAAGCTCGGCCTGCTCAACCGCAGCCTGGAAGCCCAGGTGCGGGTGCGCACGGAAGAATTGCAGCAGGAGCGTGACCGTATTGATACGCTGTACCGTATCGCCTCTGAGCTTTCGCGGACGCTCGACCTGGGGCGTGTCCTCAACCGGGCGCTGGATATGGTGGCAGTGGCAGTGAGCGCCGATGATGGCGTGATTATGCAGATTGACCCCACGACCGATAACCTGTACCTGCGCGCGCAGCTTCGGCGCGAGGAGCAGGCCACAGCGGGAACGACGCACCCGGCTGATGTGGTGGCGAACTGGCTTATCCAGCATCAGTCGCATCGTTATATCGTGGAGGGCAATCTGACTGAAGCCGAATACTGGGATGCGGAAATGCCCGGCGCGGCGGGCTGGCACAGCGCGGTGGCTGTGCTGCTGGAAATTAACGATGATGTTCAAGGGGTGATGGTGCTGCTGGGGCGCAAGAAAAACCTGTTTACCGACGCGCATACCCGGCTGGCGAGCGCGGCGGCCAATCAGGTCGCGGCGGCGATCAATAACTCTGACCTGTACTATATCATCCGGGATCAGGCGGAACGGCTGGGGATGCTGCTGCTTGCTGAGCAGGAAGAGGCCGAAAAGAGCAACGCGATCCTGGAAGGCATCGCCGACGGTGTGGTGCTGGCGGACGCACGGGGGCAGATTATCCGTTTTAACACAGCAGCGGAGCGTATTCTGGAGCTGCCGCGCAGCAACATCATCGGCCAGCCGCTTTCACGGCTGACGGGTGTGCAGAGCGCGCCTGCTGCGGGGTGGACGCACATCATCGCGGAGTGGAAGGCGACCCCGGCGGATTATAACCCGGACGAGTTTATCTCGGAACGGCTTGACCTGAGCAATAAAGTCATTAACGTGCGGCTGTCCCCGGTGCATGTGGATGGGCAGTTTCTGGGCGCGGTGCTGGTCTTCCGTGATATTACCAGAGAGGTTGAGGTAGACCGCATGAAGAGCCAGTTCATCGCCAATGTGTCGCATGAACTGCGCACCCCGATGACGAGCATCAAGGGTTATGCCGACCTGCTGCTGCTGGGCGCGGCGGGGGATGTGAGCGGGCAGCAGGAATATTTCCTTAAGACCATCAAGTCCAACGCGGACCGGCTGAGTGTGCTGGTGAATGACCTGCTGAACATCTCCAAGATTGATTATGGCAATGACCCGCTGTCGCTGGAAGCGGTGGATCTGGGGCCGCTGCTGAAGTCTGTCCTGACGACGCTGGAAGGCCGCTCGCAGCACGAGCGCAAAGCCCTGCAGGTGTCGCTGAATGTACAGCCGCAGATGCCGTCGATCCTGGCGGATGCCAATAAGGTTACGCAAATCTTTACGAATATCATTGATAATGCTTTTAACTATACCTACGCTGGTGGTAGTATAGAAATTGGGGCAGAGGTGCATGACGAAACGCACGTTCTGGTTTCGGTGCGGGATACGGGAATCGGTATTCCGCATGACTTTCATGAGCGCGTGTGGGAGCGCTTCGAGCGCAACGAAGAACACGCGCTGGTGATGGACGTGGCGGGCACCGGGTTGGGGCTGCCCATCGTTAAAACCCTGGTAGAAATGCACCGGGGGCGGGTATGGTTTGAATCGGAAGAAGGCAAGGGAACGACGTTCTATGTCGTGCTGCCTATCGAACAGCCTAACACGACAGATGCGGCCAATAATTGACGAGGGGAATCATGGCAAATATTTTAGTGGCCGAAGATGAGCGCGACATCCGCGAATTAATTAATTTTACGCTGATGTACGCTGGCCATAACGTGACGCTGGCGGCCAATGGCGCAGAAGCCTATGACCTGGCTGTGGCTGCCGAGGTGAAACCTGACCTGATTATGATGGATGTGCGAATGCCACGTATGACCGGTTATGAAGCCTGCCGTCAGATCAAGCAGGTGGAGGCACTGAAGGACATCCCTGTCGTGTTTCTTTCTGCCAAAGGCCAGGATGAGGAAATTCAGCTTGGGAAAGAGGCCGGCGCGGCGGATTACATTCTTAAGCCTTTCGCGCCGGAAGAACTGACCCGGCGTATCAGCGAGATTTTGCAGCAGATTGGCGCGGAGTAGGCACATGAGCAGGGCGGGGAGTTTATGAGCGCCATTACATTTGGCAGCGATCTTATTCATTATGAAGTCCTGGGGCGTGGCCGCCCCGTGATTCTGCTGCATAGCTGGGTGGGTTCGTGGCGTTACTGGATTCCCACCATGCAGCAGTTACAGTTGAAGTACAAAGTTTACGCGCTTGACCTGTATGGTTATGGCGACTCGATGAAAAACCCGCAGCGATACTCACTGGAACACCAGGTACAACTTCTGGATGATTTTATCTCGCGGTTGGGGATCGCCAAGACAGCGCTGGTGGGGCATGGGCTGGGCGCAATGGTGGCGGTGGAATATGCCCGGCGTTATGAGGAAAAAGTACCACGGATGGTGGTGGTCAGCGCACCGTTGTTCGACCCTGGCGACCTGGAAAAGCGTCGCCTGGTCCTGCCGGGGGTGATGTCTTCGGTGCGCCAGCAGGCTGCGACTCCCGCAAGTGGGCAGCCTGTCGAGGCGACGATCATGAGCGCCAGCTCGGCAATGCGGGCGGCACTGGCGGAACTGGCGCGCAACCGTGCCAGCGGTGAGGGGCCAGCACCCACGCCCAGCGGTACCCCGCGCCCGACCAACAGCCGCAGTGGGTTAAACCCCCTGCAAACCCAGATGGGAAATTTCTCGGCGGAAGAATTGTTGAAAAAATGTTTCAGATCCACTGAAGAAGTTTATGACAAGCTGAAGATTGACGTGGCGAAAACCGACAACCAGGCCGTGAAAATGAGCGTGAGCGCTTATGACTCCGGTGAAATGCTGGATAAGCTGCGGATGCTGCCCATGCCTGTGGGACTGGTGCATGGCGCAGATGACCCGGTGATCCCGCTGCCGCAGGACCCGGTATGGAATTATCTGACTGCTGACAAAGAAGACACTATTCTGCCTGTTCCGCTTCAGGGTGTCCGTCATTTCCCCATGCTGGAATATGAGCGTTTTATCCGGCTGGTGAGCGATTTTCTGGATACACAGGATGTGAGCAAGCTGGAAATCAAAGAGCGCTGGAAAAGGCGCACACGTTAGGTCGGCAGAGGTCTTTTGCGTTTTCAAACTGCTCTCATTTTTGCTAATGGAGAAGTGGCCGATGGGCCACTGGTGCAGCGTGTGCTGGCGCAGGCCGGGGATGCCCTGGTGGTGGCGGCAGATGGTGGCGCACGCATCGCAGCCTCTTTTGGCCTGCGGGTGCAGGCGGTCATCGGTGATATGGATTCGATCACGCCGATAGAACTGCAAGCGCTGGAAGCGTTGGGCGCGGAGGTGCACCGGTATTCTGAGGAGAAGGATGAGACCGACCTGGAGCTGGCGCTG
>JBGSXK010000548.1:0-9135 GCA_041751455.1 Anaerolineae bacterium | reverse complement strand
CTGATCCTGGTCACGCACGGGCACGGCGATCATGTCGGTGGGCTGATCGACCTGCCGAATAACCGGCTGATCTTCCCCAACGCGCGTTATACCATCCATCGGGCGGAATGGGATTACTGGGCAGGCGAAGAAAACCTGCAGGCACTGGGGGATGATCCGCGTGCCACGCTCTGGCGCAGCCTGCGCGACCAGCTTACCGGAAAAGTGGAGATGTGCGAGCCAGGGGACGAGATTTTGCCCGGTGTTCAGGCAGTGGATGCACGCGGGCACACTGTGGGCATGATTGGCCTGCTCATCACCTCTGGCAGTGAGCGCCTGCTGCATATTGCCGACACGGCACACCATCCTTTCCAGATTAAGCATCCTGATTGGTCGCCGCGCTTTGATATACACCCGGAGGTCGCCGCCCAAACCCGGCAGCGGCTTCTCGCCCGCGCCGCCGCCGAGAATCTGCTGGTGCTGGCCTATCACTTCTCGAAGCCCGGCCTGGGTTACATCAGGGGCGACCACTGGCAGCCGTTGGGATAAATCTGTTTATCCCAAACATATCCCAAATTTGGGATATGTGGGACTCTTTGGGTTATTAGCATCAGGCCAGCGGCTTGAGTTCGCCGGAGTCGCTGATCTGGTTTACACGCAGTTCGGCGCTGTCCAGCAGTGTCTGACAGTGTGCCGCCAGCACCCGCCCACGCTCGAACAGCGTCACAGATTGATCCAGCGGTAATTCACCGGATTCAAGCTGGAGAATAATGGTTTCCAGCTCGGCATAGGCCGCTTCAAATGGCATTTGTTGTAGTTCATTCATGATCTGTCCCTTCAGCTCGTGTCGTGATCTGGCCGTCGTGTAAGCGCACATGCAGCGCTTCGCCGGGTCGCACCGCGCGGGCGCTTTTCACACGTGTGCCGGTCTGTGCATGGGTAATAATCGCATAACCACGTTCCAGGATGGCCTGTGGGCTGGCGGCATGGAGCGCGGCAGCGCGGCTTTCCAGCCGTTCCCGCAGGCGGATGAGATGCTGACGCTGCTGGCGCACTAAACGGGCATTGAGGTCATCCACGCGCTGGCGCTGGTTGCCGATCTGCCGCACCGGGGAAATATGCCCCATGGTGCGCTCGACAGCCAGCAGGTTAGCACGCCGCTCGCTGATGTTCTCGCGCATCAATACCGCCAGCGTATCGTAGAACAGACGCACGTTATGGTGTAGGTCGTCCATGTTGGGCGTGGCGATTTCAGCAGCAGCGGAGGGAGTAGGGGCGCGGTAGTCGGAGACAAAATCGACAATGGTGAAGTCGGTTTCATGTCCCACCCCGGTAATAACCGGAGTCGGGCTGGCGGCCACCGCCCGCGCGACACTTTCGTCATTAAACGCCCATAAATCCTCGATGCTGCCACCCCCGCGACACAGCAGAATCACCTCGACATCGGTATATGCATTCAGGCGGTCAAGCGCGGCCACAATATAGGGTGGCGCGGTGTCACCCTGGACAGGCGTTGGGCTGAGGATAATCTGCGCCAGCGGGAAACGGCGGCGCAGTACATTCTGAATATCCTGGAAGGCGGCGGCCTCTGGCGATGTGACCACGCCGATCAAACGCGGAAACGCGGGCAGCGGGCGTTTGCGCTCAGGATCGAACAGCCCTTCCTCCTCAAGTCTGGTCTTCAACTGCTCGAACTGCGCGTAGAGATCACCCAGGCCCACCGGGCGCAGCAGATCGGCATAAAGCTGGTATTCACCGCGTGGTTCATAGACGCTGACACGCCCGTGTACCGCCACCGCATCACCGTTTTGGGGGATGAAGCTCTGGCGCTCTGCACTGGAACGCCACATGGCACACTTCACCTGAGATTTGCTGTCTTTGACAGTGAAATACCAGTGACCGGACGAAGCGCGCGTCAGATTGGAGATTTCACCCATCACCCAGATATCCTGCAAGCGATAGTCCTGGTCGAACATTTCGCGGATATAAGTGGAAAGTTCTGCCACTGTATACGTCTGAGACATGATTATTGACCTTTGGCGGCTTTGCTTCCACATTATACAATTGAGTGTAGATTTGAGTTATTCCAAAAAAGGGGCTGTTTGTTGATGGCATATCTGACTAAGGAAGAGCGCGAGAAGCTGGAAAACGAGTTGAAGGGATTGAAGTTCAACCAGGCCAACGGGCGGCTGAGGCGCATGGACACGCATGGGCGGCTGGCTTATTATCGCAATGCGCAGCGAGTTGGCGAGTGGTGGACGCGCTATGAGCTAAAAGGTCTGGGGGTATGGGCGACGCTGATCGAGAAACACAGCAGCAAAGATACCCACACCTCTAACCGCAGTAAATCTGTGTTTGAACTGGTGGACGTGAGGGTTGAGCCGACACCAGATAATCGTTTATAGGGTCTCAGCAGTCGGTTCATGCATTCGGATTATTTTTGCTGGTCGCTGAAAGCTGATACCTGCCTGCACAAAGGATAAATCATGTTACGTACATTTCCGATCACCCGTAATAACCCGCTGGCCTATCGGCTGGCGGCGGTACTCCTGTTTACCGCGCTGACCGCAGTGGCCGCGCGTATCACCATCGAGACCGGAGGGCCAGTGCCCTTCACCCTGCAACCGCTGGCGGTGCTGCTGGCCGGGCTGGTACTGGGTGCGCGTGATGGTGCCATGAGCCAGTTGGCCTATGTCGCCCTCATCGCGGCGGGCGCGCCGCTGGATGCGCGTCTGCTGGGCGCAGCGGCACTCTTTGGGCCGACAGGGGGCTTTCTGCTGGGCTTCATCGCGGCGGCCTTTGTTGCGGGCTGGCTGGTCGAACATCGTGCAGATCATGTCTGGCAGCGCTGGCTGGCGGGGGTGGCTGGCATCGCCGTGTTATATCTGTGTGGTGTTGTGCATCTCAAGCTGTATACCGGGCTGGATTGGGGGGCGACCTGGGCAGCAGGCGCAGCGCCTTTCCTGGCACCCGATTTGCTGAAGGCGCTCATCGCCGCGGGGCTGGCCGAGAGCGGGCGTGCCCTGCTTTCCCGGCGTACTTAAACCGGAGCCACCCTAATGAATGAACCGATCACGATCACCATTGTACCGGAACTGCTGTGTACAGGGTTTATCCTGGTGCTGTTTGGCGGCAGCCTGGCAGGGCTGCTGGTGCGCGGTGGCCGGGCCACAGTGCTGACCAGCATTATCGCGGGCATGGTGGGCGGGGTCATTGGCGCGATGGCCGGGACACTGCTTCAGGTCGAAATCCCGGAAGCCATTCAGGGCGGCCTTACCGTGCGCTATATTGATCTGATCGTGGTCTTTATGGGCGCGCTGGTCGCGGTGGTTTTTGATCGCCTCGTCCGGCGCGACTCACCTCGCAAAAACGAATAGAGGCGGCATAAATACCGCCTCTGCACATCATTACAGACTCGGTACGGCTGTCTTTGGTTCAGTCGGGTACAGCGCGCGCCAGGCATTATAACCGCCTCTGAGCGCTTTCGCCTGAAAGCCTGAGGATTGCAGTTGACGCACCACACGGGCGCTGGTGGCTTCGTCTGGTCAGGTACAGTAGGCGACTATCGAGCGGTCTTTATCCCGCTTGGAGGCCCACTCCTCAACCTGGTCGGGCAGCACTCGAATGCTGCCGGGAATCTGCCCCTCATCGCTGACATAATGCCCACGTGAGCGCACATCCAGCACCAGCGGCGGATGTTCGCTTTGCAACTGTGCCGCCAGCGCCTGCGGGGTGATGCGCAGTTCGTCCTTGCCCGCGTCGCCGTCGAACAGGCCGGTAAAGGTGCTCTCGCGTTCTTCGGCCAGCGTGTCGCCCTGCGCGACACGGCGGCCATACCATGACGACAGCGGCGTGGCCGACACTCCATGCAGAATCACCGAAACGATCACCACCACCCCTGTGATCCCCATCAGCCGCTCAGACCCTGGCGCGTTTGCCAGCACCAGCAGCAGCGCGAACAGCAGCGAACTGAGGCCGCGCGGGCCAAACCAGCCAATGAACAGACGCGCCTCGTTGCTGATGCTGGCGCGGCGGAAGATCAGCATGATCTCCAGCGGGCGCACAATGAACAACAGCACAAACGCCAGCGCCAGCGTGGGCAGCAGCGTCACCGTGCCCAGCAGCGGCGACAGCACCACGCCGAACAGCACGAATGCCAGCAGCATCATCATTTCGGAGGTGACTTCGCCATATTCCAGAAAGCAGTTGCACAATGTGATATTAAACAGGTTGATCGCCAGGCCGGCGAAGAACGCCGCCAGAAAGCCGCTGCCGCCCACTGCCTGCCCGGCCACGTAGGCCGCCAGCACCAGCCCAATGCCATAGAGCGCCTGATACTCGCGGCGGATGCCAAAAAGCGCGTCTGCCCGCCCCATGAGCCACGCGCACGCCCCGCCCACCGCCAGCCCCACCAGCGGACTGAGCAGCAGCGTGACCACCACAAAGCTGAGCAGATCACCCACCCCACCGATCTGCGCGGTCAGCAGCGCGATCAGCACCAGCGCGATGGGCAGCACGACAATATCGTTCATGCCCGCTTCCACGCTCAGCGCGCGCCGCACCGAACGCGGGATGCGCGTATCGCGCAGGATATCGCGCAGCACAACCGGGTCGGTCGAAGCCAGGATCGCCCCTAGCAGCAGCGATTCCAGCGGCGAGGTATTCACCAGCAGGTAAGCCGCTCCCGCTACGCCGAAGATCGTCAGCAGCGTCCCTGGCCCCAGCGACAGCAGCGGCACCTGCCAGTCCTGCCGCAGTTCGTCCACCTGCACATTAACCGCGTCCAGAAAAAAGACCAGCGACAGGCTGACAATCGCCACCACTTGCAGGATCGGTGCATCCAGTTCTAACTGGATGACTCCCGTCGCGCCCAGCAGGAAACCCAGCCCCAGAAAGATGATCGGGAACGACAGCGGCGCGCGCTCGACAATGCCAGAGGCCAGCGCCGCGACGGTCAGCACAACTGCGACCAACCCTATTCCCAATACCAGTTCAGACATCGGTGTTATCCTCGATTATGATTTGGGAAACGACAAATTTCTCTATGTGATGGATAACCGTATACTGTAGCATAATGCCCGGCCAGGCTGCACCTGGAAAAACAGCCAGTATTTACTACCACAGGAGATATTTTTATGCAGATTATTGCGATGGGCGGCGGCGGCTTCTCGATGGAGCCGGACAATCTGGCGCTGGATCGTTATGTGGTCGCTCAGAGCGGTATCCAGCGCCCACGTGTCTGTTTTCTCAGCCAGGCCAGCGGCGAAGCCCGCGATTATATCATCAACTTTTACAATGCCTTTAACCAACTGGACTGCCGCGCCGCGCACCTCTCGCTGTTCCAGCCGCACACGGCGGATATTGAGGATTTCCTGCTCTCGCAGCAGGTGATTTATGTGGGTGGCGGCAATACCAAATCTATGCTGGCCCTGTGGCGTGAGTGGAAACTGGACAGCATTCTGCGCCGCGCCGGGGAAAATGGCACCGTGCTGGCGGGTATCAGCGCCGGGGCGAACTGCTGGTTCGAGGCCTGTACCACTGACTCGATTCCGGGGCGCATCACGGCGCTGGCCTGCCTGGGTTATCTGCCGGGAAGCTGTACCCCGCATTATGATGGTGAGGCGGAACGCCGCCCGGCAGTTCGGCGCATGGTGGCCTCCGGTGAACTGCTGGCGGGTTATGCTTTTGACGATGGCGCGGCGGGGCATTTTATCAAGGGTGCGCTCAGGCAGGTGGTGAGTTCGCGCCCATCCGCGAAGGGCTATCGTGTCGAGCGGTTGGGGGATGAAGCGGTGGAGACGGTGCTGGAGACACGTTATCTGCTGGAAAGTAACGAGTCAGGTTCGCTCAGATTACAGGCTGACAACCTTTGACTTTCTACCGCCTCCGACAATGGGCACGCTTCCTGAGCGCCCTCTATAGTGTGCTGGTGATCGTTTTTCTGATCGTGCGCGGGCTGTTGGGTGATCCTACGCCTGTCGCGCTGGTCAACCGCTATTTGCCGCTGGCGCTGCTGCCCGCGCTGCTGCTGCTGCCCATATGCCTGACGCTGCGCCGCTGGCGTTAACGCTGCTGCTGCTCCCGGCGCTGGCGGTGTTCCTGCTCAGCTACGCGCCGCTGTACCTCCCACGCCCGCTAAATATTCCGCCGAATGCGCCGCATCTGAGCGTGATGACTTATAACCTGGGCGCGATCAAAACGCAGACTGCACCCTTGATTGACGTGATTCGCGCGATGGAGGCTGACGTGGTGGCGCTGCAAGAACTGAGTGCGACTGCCGCGCCGCACATCGCCGCTGCGCTGGCCGAGGTCTACCCGTATCAGGCCCTTAACCCGCATGAAAATGGCTTCGATGGACACGGAATTCTCAGCCGTTATCCGTTGCACGCAACCTATTCCTATCCTTACTCACCCATGCGCCTGCGCTTGCAACGTGTGATGATTGAATTTGAGGGTAACGCAATCACGCTCTACAACGCGCACCCACAGCCAATCACGGAATCGTGGCGCGCGCCGGATGTGCTGATCCAACGCCAGCAGATTGCTTATCTTGTCGAGGAAGCCTCAAAGCAGGCCAGCCCGCGTCTGCTGCTGGGGGACTTTAACACCAACGAACAATCCAGCGATTATCAGGGCATCATCCGCGCGGGTTTTGCCGATGCGCATTATACCGCCGGGTGGGGCATGGGTTTTACCAATCCGGTCTGGAGTTCCATTACCGTGCCCGACGCGCCAGCATGGCTGGCGCTCATTCCAGTCCATCGTCGTATTGATTTCGTGTTCTATGATTCAGCTTTTACCGCGATCCAGTCGCATGTCTGGCCGGATGCCGGCGGTTCAGATCACTATCCGGTGTATGCGCAACTGGCGTTGGTGGAATAGGCGGCTGATCATCATCCAGCCCGGCCAACCGCCTGCCACCAGCTCATAATCTGCGTTTCTTTGTGCGTCATCATTGTTTAAAATTCTATCCTCATTCGCTGCATTGATTCCACTGAGGTGTGATTGTGACTATGCTCTCAAACGATCCTTTACGTGACCTGGCCCATTCCTCGCTCGAATTTTTACAGCGCTTCAACGCAGCGCAGCAGTCCCCGGAGCGTGTGACCGCGCACCTGGGGGTTTTCCGCGAAGAAGTGGCGGAGTTCATCGAGGCGGCACAGGAGGGCACGAACAAAGTCCACATTGCAGAGGAAGCCGCCGACGTGTTCGTGACCGTCATTAACGCCTGTTACGCGGCGGGTGTGGATATTGAACAACTGGTCGAGCAGGTTTACGCGGTGGCGGCCAAGAATGATGCCAAAACGCATGAAACACACATTGATCTGGATGGCAAGATTCGCCGCCGCCAGCCGCATTCCGGCTAGTTAATCGTCATCTGGCAGGGGCGGCTGCATGGCGCTGCCGGGGAAGACCCAGGCGAGTGCCTCTGGCAGCACCGCTTTAAAACCGGCCAGGCTGTGCCCGCTGCCCACCTCGACAAACTGATAGGCCACATCACGCCGCCGGTGCAGGATTTCCGCCAGTTCGTGCGCGGGCTGCAAAAAGCGCCCGTGCAGCTCATAACGACCAACAGACTGGAAAATCCGCTGAGGCAGGGTATCAGCCTGCTCGAACATCGGGATATAACGGTTGATCTTTTCATCCTCACCGCCCCGGCTGTGCAGCGGTGGCGAGATCATAATCAGATGATTGAAAGCCACAGGGTTCATCAGAATGGCGTGGACTGCCCCCGCCGCGCCGATACCCACCCCGGCGACACCCAGTTCCAGCGGGTCTACCCGGTAATGAGACTGCACAAACGGCAGCAGCTCGGTCAGCAAAAACAGGTAATGACGATCATTAGCGGCGTATTCGCGGGTACGATCTTCCTGGCTGCCACTCTGAATCATCGCAATCAATGAGGGCTGCATCCGCCCATGTTTGATAAGTGCGTCGGCCATAAAGGGGATTTGCATGGGGTTGACTCCCCACTGGCCGTCCAACACCAGCATTAACGGGTACTCGATATCGCCTTCAGGATCATAACCGGGTGGGGTATAAACTGTCAGACGGCGCTGGGCAAAGTGCAGTTGACGGCTGCTGACGATATGTTCGTGTGTCCTCCCACGCGGCACCGCTGTCAGGCTTTCCCAGTCCGGGAAAGGGCGCGCCCCAGGCATTCGCAGCACAGAGACATTCACCTGCGCAGTATGCATCCGCAGCGGGTTGAGTGGGTCAATCTGCCAGTGCCGCAGCATCCGCCCCACCAGATCGCTTTCCGCTTTCAGCGGGGTCATGGGATCATCAATGGCCAACAGGTAATCCAGCAGGTCATCCTGCTGGAAGTTGAGCGTAACATACCAGAAGGTCGTGCCTTCCAGATGAATCATGCGGGCGAAGGGTGGGTCGCCCTTGATGGTATCCAGATTGATCGCCGCACTGCGGGTGTTGGCCCGGTTCCAGACAAAAGTGGCACGGCTGCCGCTGATCCACGGCCATACGCTGCGCTCACGCAGGAGATCATCCACCAGCGCTTGGCGCTGGGTATCGCTGCTGGCCTGCACGGCATCGCGCAGAAAAGCGTCAAAACTATCCCATCCCGGCATCGCCCTGACTCCTTGAGTACAGTAAGAATCATTCTCCCCTAACCAGAATTATAACAGCGAAACCCCTGACTTGCCTCAATTCGAGGGCAAGAGCATAATTAGGGTTGCGTCGCTTGTGGCAAACAGTTAAGGAGTTCATTGTTGTCTGGTGTCAAGATGATTCGGATTTGTATGGTATTGTGGTGTATAAGCATCGCCGCCTGCTCCAGCACGGCCGAGCAGACCGAGGTGACCCAGGCTCCGCCCACTGCCGAGCCTACCACCCTTGTAGTAACAGAACACGAACCCACCGCCGAACTGACGGCGGAAGTTAACTCAGAACCTGCCACGGCAGAGGACGACAGTGTCCCGCCCACGCCCACTGCCGAAGTCGCCGCGCAGGCTGCGGCTGTCGTGGCCACCGCCACCCAACTGTCACCACAAGGACTGCCGCTGAATGCAGTGGGAGAACCGCTGGTCGCCAGGGTGAACAGGATCGAGATCACACAGCCAGAGTTCGAGCGGGCGCTGGTGCGCACACAGTTGCAGTATGAGGCTGCCGATGTACAGGCGCTTGAGCAGTCGGTAT
>JBGSXK010000547.1:0-8913 GCA_041751455.1 Anaerolineae bacterium | reverse complement strand
GCGCCAGTCACGGAAGCTGTCGCGCACTTCGCGCCGGGTGATGATAAGTGCATTACTCAGTGTCATACGCCAGCCTGCCCCCGTTTCTGGTGGCACATACAGCACCGATTGGACAGGCTTACTGGTGATTGCCATTATTATTCTCCTGCGCCTCGTCCGCCTTCACTACTTCCAGGTAAATATCTTCCAGTGTTTGCGAAATGGGCGCTAAAGTCACTACGTCCACACCCAGCTCGGCCACGCGCCGCAGCAGTGCCGGGTTGGTACCGGGTGGATCGGCCACACGGTAGCGCAGCCAATTGGGGCCGGCGGCTTCCACGGTCACCATGTCGCTGATCTCTTTTGCCAGCCCGTTCAGTTCCCCGTTGACGTGCAGTTCCATGACCGGGTCGCCCACGAACTGCCGTGCCAGCTCGGCAAATGTCCCGTTAGCGATAATGCGTCCCATACGGATGATGGCGATACGATTTGCCAGAATCTGCGCTTCAGCCAGGTTGTGCGTGGTGATGAGAAAGGTGCGCTCGTCCTGTTGTAATTCAATAATCGCATCGCGCACCTGTTTGGCGCTCTGCGGATCCATAGCCGAGGTTGGTTCGTCCAGTAGCAGTACCGGCGGGTTATGCAGCATTGCCCGCACCAACGCTAATTTTTGTTTCATGCCTTTGGAATATTCACCCAGGCGCTTATCCAGCGCAAAGGTGAGGCCAAAACGTTCCATCAGATCGAGGGCATAACGTTTACGTTGTTCTGCCGAAAGATGATAGACACGCCCGAAAAAATCGAGGTATTCCAGGGCTTTCATACGCTCGTAGAGGCCGTGCTGTTCCGTCAGCACACCTACATGCGCACGCACCTTTTCTGGCTGATGTACAACATCATATCCTGCGACACGCGCATAGCCGGAGGTAGGCGCGAGGATCGAAGTCATCATACGTACAGTAGTGGTTTTGCCCGCGCCATTCGGCCCCAGCAGCGCCAGCACTGTACCCGCCGGAACATCCAGAGATACTCTATCCACCGCCAGAAAATTATCGAATACTTTCGTCAGTGCATTCGCTTCAATCATCAATAAAATAATCCACTAGCTGACAGGTCATGCTTATTGTAAGGGACAATCTCTCCACAAAACCCCGCGATTTGGGGGTAATGCCATGCTTATTATGCCACAGGCCTCCAGACAGGGACCTTAAGAATAAATAACCTGCTCAAGCAGCAGATTTTGTAAAGGCAAGGCCACCAGGAATATGTTATGATAGCCACCTTTACTTATCACAACGGTTTTACAAGCGCTTATGGCAGCAATCCAACATAAAGTCACGATTAATCGCCCGGTGACGGATGTTTTTCGCTTTGTCACTGACTTCAGCAATAATCCGAAATGGCAGCCTCCATCGATCCGGCTGGAGCGCAGCGGCCAGGTCAAGCTGGGCGACATGATTGTCGGGCAGCAGCGCCTAATGGGACGCATGGTGCATATCAATGCCGATGTGGTGGATTATTCGCCCAACCAGACCCTTGCTTACACGGGTATTATGGGTTCCTATCCCTTCCGTACTACCTATAAATTCGCTTTTGGCAGCGGCGGCACCGAACTCACCCAGGTCACTGATGTACGGATTTCCTGGTTTTATTTCTGGGCACGTCCTTTCGTGACCAGCAGCCTGACCGGGCAAATGCAAACCGCGCTGGAAAATCTGAAAACTTTTTTAAATGCGCACAAAGACCGGGGCAGCAGCACTTAAGCTGCTAGAGGCGCAAAGCAATATCCCCACATTTTGTGGGGTTGTATTTCTTTCGTGTTCTCGTAAGCTGTATGCAATTTTGTTGTGCTTGAATAGGTTTGTTGCAAGGATGTAACCTGCGCTAACCTTTTTATTACAGCAGCATTCCAGGCGAAGGACGAGACATGGATGATTATGAGCACTTGCTGACAGCAGCAAAACGCAATCCCCACACAGCAGACTTTCTGGCGCTGCGTCTAGCTTATACCCATTCCACACATTTTAACCCTTACATGAATGCCATTCACGCGCCTGGCCACCTGCGCGCGGCCATGCAGCAGGGCGGCTATGAACAGATCAACGAGGCGATTCATAAGGTCTTACAGATCGATTATCTGGACATCGAAACGCATATCCTGGCCCATAATTTCTACTTACAATCCGGTCAGACGGCCAAAGCTGAATACCATGCGCACTTTGGCTCAGGCCTGCTCAAATCCATTATGTCCAGCGATGGGCGCAGCTTCGAAAATGCCTTTTATGTCCTCAGCATCCGTGAGGAATATGCCGTGATGGGTTTTTTGGGACTTCCGGTGCATATGCAGCGCAAGGCCGACCATAACGACAGTCATTACGACATCCTCACGACGCGCCACCCCAAAACCGGGGAAGACCTTGATCTCTACTTCAACATTGACCTCATGCGCTCTGAGCTGCGTCCGGCAGCCATGCCTGCGCCCAACCATACCCATTAGCCTGTAACGGGGCATGTTTCATTATGCCCCGGCCTCTGCCCTGTTCTCACATTTGTCATTTGCCCACCCCGGCCTATAATTATCCGATCAGATCGGGTAGCGGCCGCACAATGACCAGATTGTCATACTTTGTCATCGGTTTATTCCTCGTCTTCTGCTCTCTCAGTCTGAGCGCGCAGGATATACCACTGCTGCACACTGCGGATCGTCAACTGGGCGATACCCCGTTGGATGCCATCGCCATCAGCCCCGATAACCGTCTGATTGCGTCCGGGGGCAGGGATCAGCTCGTTCAGTTGTGGGATGCCCATGACAGCACCGAGATAGTCAGGCTAGCCGGACATACAGACTGGGTGACAGCTCTGGCCTTCAGTCCTGATGGCTCACGCCTGATCTCTGGCAGCCAGGACAACACAGTACGCGTGTGGGATACGCAGGCTTACACTCAGGTTTTAACCCTGCACCAGCATACCCGCTCCGTAACCGGAGTGGCCTTCAGTCCTGATGGGCAAATGATCGCCAGCGGCAGCCTAGACGAGACATTATGGCTGGGGAATGCGCGAACAGGCGAGACTATCGCCAGCCTGCCCAATTATGGTGGCCCGGTATGGGGAGTAGCCTTCAGCCCTGACGGGCGCAGGCTGGTCTCTGGCAGTGAAGACGGCACGATCTGGTTATGGGGTTTATATGACAATACGCTTCAGGCGCTGCACGGGCACAACGCCCCGGTGACATCACTTGCTTTTAGCCCAACGGGCACGATGCTAGCCTCTGCCAGTTGGGATGGCACGCTGCGCTTATGGGACATCAGCAGCAGTGAGACCCAGAAGACACTTGGCGATCATCACGGCCCGGTCATGAGTGTGGACTTTAACCGCCACGCTGAAGGCTTTGCACTGGTTTCCGCCGGGTTGGATGGCGCGGTGCGCTTATGGGAGGAAAATGGCCGTCTGGTCGCGGTGCTGCGCGGTGGCGAATCACCACTGGGTGATATGGCACTCAGCATGGACGGGACAACGCTGGCGCTGGCACGGCTCAACGGTGGGTTGGATATATGGGAGATGGGTGGTCGGGTGCGCGACCTGCTTAACACGACTACTGATGCGCACGTCGCAGCCCTGCCGATCATTACACCACCTGCGCTCTCCACAAGTCCACCTGTCATCGTGCAGCAGTTTGCAGCGCCGACGCAGGTCGCTGCTGCCGCAGCACCGGTCACAGTTGGGAGTACTGCCCTGTCCATCCCTACCGCCAATATCTATTCCCCTGTCAAAACGTTTTACCTGGATGGCGTAAGCTGGGCGATTGATGCGTGGGAGCCGCTGGTCGGCCATTTACAGGGCACAGCCTGGCTCGACACTCCGGGGAATATCGCTTTGGGGGGACACTCACGCCTGCCGGATGGCCGTCCGGGGATCTTCGCTGGGCTGTATGGGGTGAAAATTGGTGATCCGATCTTTCTGGGGGAGCGGCGCTATGTCGTATCACAAATTTTAGAGGTGGATTATCAGGACCTGCGCGTGATTTACCCCACCAGCGAGGAACATCTGACGCTTATCACCTGCGATATTCCCTCGTTTGATGCCGAGACGAATTTCTATTATGAGCGCCTGGTGGTGATTGCAGAGCCGGGCTGAATGACAGGAAACCTCATCATGCCACAACTTTCATTGATTGTCCTGCGAACGGCCGACCCACAGACCGCGCTGCATTTCTACAGCCTGCTTGGATTTGCGTTCGTGGAGGAGCAGCACGGAACGGGGCCATTACATTACGCCAGTGAGCAGGATGGCCTGGTGCTGGAAATCTATCCCGGCAAACCGGGCAGCGCGCCGGGGCACACTCAGCCGGGAGCGGTAATAATCGGCCTGCGCGTTGAATCCATTGAGACACTACTCACGCAGCTAGAAGCCGAAGATGTATCCATCATCACCCCGTTACAGGCTACAGCATGGGGCAAACGCGCCGTCATTCTCGACCCCGACGGACGCGCGGTGGAGCTTCTTCAACCCTAACCCGTCGCTTTCCAGGTGCGCAGCGCCCACAGCAGTTCGTCCGGCGTAGGTGTGTAATTACCCACCCGCCGCACCACCAGCCCGCTAGCGTAATTGGCGAGTGTCACCGCATCGGTAAAGGGCGCCCCCGCCGCCACTGCCAGCGTTATCACTGCGATAGCAGTATCGCCCGCCCCTACCACATCATAAACATCAGTGACCGCAGGCGCGCGACAGTGTGTCACCGTGCCATCGCAGGCGGCCACCGTCGCGCCCTCTGGCCCGCGTGTGATGACCATCGCCCCGCGCAGCGCCAACTGCGCGCATAATTCGCGGGCAGCCTCCGCAAAGGCATCATCCCCGCGTACATCACGGCGGAGGGTTTCCCGCGCCTCATCCGCATTGCATTTCACCAGCGTGAACCCGGCATATTTTTCCAGTTCGCCCTGCGCATCGGCCACCAGCAGCATCTCCTGCCCCCACTGGCGCACGGCCTCCACCAAAGGTGTGGTCAGCAGGCCGCAGTGATAATCCGACACCAGCACCGCATCGACTGTGCTCAGACGGGTATGGATCAGCTCACGCAAGCGCCGCTCTACCGCGCCATTGACTGGCTCGCGAGAGAGTGTGTCCACCCGCGCGACCTGCTGCGGGAAACGCAAGCCCATCTGTGCCATAATCCGCGTTTTGACCGTAGTAGGTCTGGCCTGATCCTTGACCAACCCGCCCGTGGCGATGCCGCGCGCCTGCAAGACCTGGCGCAGGTTCGTCCCGGCAGCATCCGCGCCAATAACCCCTACCTGGACTGCTGTGCTGCCCAACGCGGTGATATTCGCTGACGGATTAGTCGCGCCGCCAGGGATAAACTGACGCGATTCGAATTCCAGCACAGGCACAGGGGCTTCACGGCTCATACGGGTCGCCCGCCCGATCACATATTCATCCAGAATCACATCGCCAATGACCAGCACATGCTGCCCGGCCAGCCTGGAAATCCAGCTTTCGAGATGGTGAGTCATCATCACAAACTTTTAACTCCGCAGCAAATCCCGCAGCGGGCGATAGCCGATAACCCGAATACCCTGCTCACGGATAAAGTCGCGCAGTTTTTCGCTGGTGAACAGTTGAAAATCGGCCACCCGCGCTGGCCAATCACGGGCGATGGCACGCAGTTCGGGCGTATCATGCGCGGGGTGAATGATAAACACACTTAAGCCCGGTTGGAGTTCGCTTAACTTCTGCTGCGCCAGTTCCAGCGGTTTCTCGCCATCCAGCGGCATCCCGCTGATGTGATCGAACAACGGAATCCCTTGTTCTTCCAGAATCTCGATCATGCGAGCAGCGGCCTGCGCGGTCTCGTCATCCATCCCGTGCTCTTTTTTGATCTGGTTCTCGTCCCAGCGCAGCATGAAAGGCGGCAGGCGGTGTTTTAACCCGGTCTGCATATAACCCGGCAAAAATTTAGAATGGAACACAGACCCCATGTGACTGTCAATATGGGTAGCATCGACTCCGGCGGCCAGCGCACGCACAATCTGCGCTTCGATCTCTACCCCGGCGGCGGCGGAGTCGCCATGTTCCCGCACTTCGCGGTTGGTGCGCGGCAGGTAGCCTTCGCTATCCAGCAGGCCAGAGGCCGGGTCGGTTGTCGAAAGTGGCCCCCAGCGATACATATCCCACTCGCATGTCAGCGTGATATGCACACCCATATCCGCCTGGGGATGCTCCCGGCAGTACGCCGCCACCGCCGGAAACCAACCGCACGGCACCATCGTGGCCGCCGACGAGAGCAGGCCAAAATCCACCAGATCAGCATAGGCCGTCAGGCTGGCCTGGCACATGCCGATGTCGTCAGCATGGAGAATCACGACACGATCCGTTTCGCTAAAACCCAATTTTTTCAAGACGGGGTTGGGGTGCATAAAAAATCCTCAAAAATGTAATACTAAGGGGCAAAATATTGCGAGATCATTATAGCTCAGGCGTAGTGAGCATCCCAACCGGATTCGCTGGCCGGGCGAACCTAACGCAGCGTGCCGAGGTAATTGGCCGATGCTACCAGGCTGAGGCGGCCATCAGTCAGGTTGATCTTCCAGGTGCCGTTACGGTCAGGGCTGGTGAAAATGAGCGCACTGCTATCCTCTGTCCACTCCACCGCCTGCACAAAGGTCGTAATGGGGTCTGTCAGCGCGGCCTGGGTCATCGAATCGAGATTAATCAGGACAAATACCGTGCGCACAGACTGGTTTAACCCACCAAAGTCGCGGATTTGCGCCAGCGCATAGATCGCCCGACTGCCATCGGGCGAGAGCGTGAGGCCGCCCGCCTGCGTGTATCCTTCCAGGCTTAGAGCGGGGATACTGTGTTCCACTTCCCCGGCCAGATTATAGATATTCACATCATAGCCGAGCTGGTCTTCGGTCAGATCCAGCCGCACGAATAAGCCCGCGCCAAAAGCCGCCCCACAGAAGCAGCCCGGTTCCTCTGGCAGCAGTTCAGCTTCCCCGCCATCGAGATCAAGCGCGAACAGCCCGGCGTACTGCTGAAACGGCGAGAGTTCGCCTACCGTAGCAGGCTGATAATCCATGTACAGCCGCGTCATATCCTTCGAAAACGCGACGGGCAGCACCCGGATACCATCACGCGGGCCATCCACCAGCACCTCACGCACGGCCACGCCGTTCAGGTCGGCCACACTGGTGCGGGTAGTCAGGCTACCCATTTCGGTAGCATCGGTGCGCGTCCAGGCGATAGTCTCACCTGAGATAATCCAATCAATCCGCTGCGTGTTCACGCCCGGCTGAATAAAGGGATGTGGCCGGATGGTGCCATCGGAAGTTGCCAGCATGACTCGGTTGGTCGTGACATCGAAGAACATCACCGCGCGGCCTATGGGCGTGTACTGCCTGCCATTCACATCCACCGGCAGCACATCACCTGTAAGCGAATCCACAAATTGCAGGCGGTCTGTGCCCAGGCGATCAATATCCCGCTGGACGAAGACCTGCAAAGGGTGACCAACAAAATCGCCCTCGACCTGTGCAGAGAGAGCATAAATGTGACAAAAAAAGAGCAGGGCAGAAACAACCTTCAGCGCTGTTTGCCCTTGCATTCCTCTCCGACGGGTGGAGAAGCCGCAAAGTTTAGCCCTCACCAAGCGCCTCCACAAGCTGCGGCAGCATCTCGCTACTGCGCCCAACCATCCGCAGGTGCGCCACCCGGCTGATCGGTGTTTCGTCCGGGTTAATCTCAATCACCTGTGCGCCATGGTCGCGGGACAATTCCGGCAGTGCCGCCGCCGGAGTGACGATGCCCGATGTCCCCACCACCAGCATTACCTCGGCGCTGCGGCTGGCCTGCATCGCCATTGCCAGCGCGTCCTGCGGCAGCATCTCGCCAAACCAGACAACATCCGGGCGCACGAACTGGCCGCAATGCGGGCATCTGGGCGGGCTGGCCTGCATGTCAGGCAGCATGGTCACATCCACCAGTGTTGGATCGCCCTGGCAGTTTTTGAAGCACTTGCTCTGCGCGATATTGCCATGCAGGTGGATCACATTCGTGCTGCCCGCGCGCTCGTGCAGGTCATCCACATTCTGCGTGATGAGCGTGAAATCGGAGAAACGCCGCGCCAGTTGTGTCAACGCATAATGGCCGGGGTTCGGGTGGGCTGTGCGCACCATGCTCCGGCGATACTCGTACCAGTCCCATACCAGTTTGGGGTTGCGCAAAAAAGCCGACGCGGTCGCCAGTTCCTGTGGGTCATACTGTGCCCACAGACCGTCCTGCGCATCACGAAAAGTCGGCACGCCGGACTCTTTGCTCACGCCCGCGCCAGTTAGCACAACGACCCGGTGAGCGCTGCGAAGCAGGCCAGCAGCCTGCTGAATGGGATCAGAGTTGGTCATAAATAACCAATCATTTGTAGAGGCATGATGAATCATGCCTGCCTGTCATCTCGTTTAGTATAGGCGGAGATACGTGCTGCCGCCAGACAAATCACAAGTAATCATCCAGTTTAACAAAGCTCCTCGCCCGCCTCATGTTTTCTCTCCTAAAAGCTTAGTCTGGTCAACAGTTTCAATATCGCTACAAGACTGGAGAATAAAACTATAGGCTCGGAACGCCTGATCCTCATCCAGAACGACACGGGAAGATTGCCATCTCCGACCCGCGCTGGATTGTTATCTCCAGCCAGCAGCAGCTTGTACAAAACCCCAACTTAATCGAGCCAACGCAGTTCGTTTGCCGCTTGCCTCATTCCTCGCTACCATGTGCGACGGGAGGAACACATGACCGAACTGCAACAGTTGACGCGGGAAGACTTCCGGCTGCATTCCGACAGTGCGGGATTTCGCGCTGGACCGGACGGCAAGGATCTCGGGGCCGACATCGACCTAGTCGGTCCCGGCGCGGCCTACGAACGCTGGAAGAAGACGCCCG
>JBGSXK010000546.1:0-2335 GCA_041751455.1 Anaerolineae bacterium | reverse complement strand
CGCATCTTCTAGATTGTATACTTCTTCGATCAAATGAGGTGCTTCCGACCATTTGCCCTGGAGATCATCCTGTGTCGTGGCTTTGTACCAGATATTCCACTCGTCCCACGTGAGATAAACATCGTGTTTGGAGCGATTTTTAGCTTTGACATATCGAAGTACTCCGGCGAGTGTATCCACAAAGCTCTCTAACTCTGCGCTCAACGCAAGATAACTGGCCGTATCATCTTCACGGTTTCCTGCATAATAATGCAAAGAATGATAGTCCACACGGTCCCAGCAGATTTCCAGTGCGACACGATCCCATTCGGGATAGGTGGGCATCCTTGAATTCGATGAACCACACAACACCAACTCGATAGAGGGGTCGTGCCAGCGCATCATCTTGGCAGCTTCGCGGGCTTTTTTGCCATAATCCACCGCATCCAGATGCCCAATCTGCCAGGGGCCGTCTATCTCATTACCGATGCACCAGTACCTGACATCATGTGGTTCACTGTAGCCATGAGACGCACGTAAATCCGAGTATCTGGTGCCCACAGGAGCATTGCAATACTCGACGAGGTTGGCGGCATCCTGTATCGTACCTGTTCCCATGTTGACTGCCATCATCGGCTGGGTATTTACGGCTTTGCAGAAGTCCATGAACTCATTAGTGCCGAATTGGTTTGTCTCGATCGACTGCCACGCCATATCCCGGCGGATTGGACGTTGGTCGCGCGGCCCTACGCCATCCTCCCAACGATAACCGCTCAGAAAATTGCCGCCCGGATAACGCATGGAACGGAAGTTAAGCTCACGCAGGGCAGTGAGTACGTCTTTACGCAGGCCATTTTCGTCGGCATGAGGCGATGCTGGGTCGTAAATGCCTTCGTAAATACAGCGCCCCATATGCTCTGCAAAACCACTGAACAGGAGTGGTGAAATCGAACTGATAACACGATTCGTATCAATATAAATCTGTGACTTTGATGATGCGGACATCACACTTTTCCTTAAAGTTTGAGCTTAATCAACAGATAAAGCACTATGTTACCAGGCAAAGCCAACATACAATCGAATTCTCCGAATTCGACTTCGCATAAAATATCCATAAAAACACTCAAGACGCTTGAAAGAGCGTGTGCGACTCTTTAATTCACACGC
The DNA here is from genome assembly GCA_041751455.1 of Anaerolineae bacterium. GTDB lineage: Bacteria > Chloroflexota > Anaerolineae > Aggregatilineales > Phototrophicaceae > JAIOHN01. The sequence goes on along the minus strand of JBGSXK010000546.1, from coordinate 1,189 downwards.
GGCTGCTGCCAATCGTTCAGCTTAGCGTCCAGCTATACCGGTTAGCATAACGCCCTTGATAATCCTGCGTTGGAACAGGATATAGACGATAAGAATCGGGATTGTTGAAAGTACCGCACCTGACAACACCATGGGGCGATACTGACCCGCATAAGATGAATTGAGAATGGTAAGACCGACAGGCAGTGTACGTGTTTCCAAGCTGTTGGTAACGATAAAAGGCCAGAACAAGTCATTGTAATGACCGAGGAAAACGAAGATCGCCAGCGCTGTCAGCGCGTTAGTGGATAGTGACAGGACCACATACCAGAAGAATCTGACTGATACTAACACCCTGCACATAACCCATTTAAGTTATGTATACGTATACGTGAAATCGTATACATAAAAATTAGAGCATGTTCAGCACATTCTGTCAAGAAAGTTGCTGAGAAAAATGCACAGACCTGAAGTGAGGTTCACAAGGCAGGAAGACGGCTGATTTTCCGCGTGCAGGAAGGACTTGCCGCTGGTTTTTGCAGCTCTATAAGAGTGGCAATAATCAAGGGGCGCGGTAGTATAGTTGCAGACTGAACACTGAGACTGGAACTATGACTCCTTCCCGTGACAAGATCCTGAACAAACTCCGCGCCGCCCGGCAGCCTTTCCAGGATGCGCCCCCACGCCCACGCCAGTATATGCCTGTTACGCGGCTGGACGACACCTCGCAGGAGGCGCTGATTGAGCGCTTTGTGGAGGAAACACGCCTGCTGCAAGGTGAGGCCTTTGTGTGTGAGGGCGACGAAGCTGCCTGTGACCAGGTGATGCGCCTGCTGCAAGCCCATAACACTACTCATCTGCTGAGCTGGGACTTCAAGTACATCCCTATTCCAGGGCTGGAAAGCGCCATTCGTGACCTGGGCGTGTCCATTACTCAGCCGGATATTCACGACGAGTTTCGTTATGAAACGCTGGAAATGGTTGAACCCGCGCAGGTGGGGCTGAGCGGGGCGGATTATGCCATCGCGGCGACGGGGACGCTGGTTGTCAGCACGGGGCCGGGGCGCGGGCGTATCCCTACGGTGCTGCCCCCCACGTATATCGCAATCGTTACAGCGGATCAGTTGATTCCACGCCTGGAAAACTGGGTGGCACTGCAAAGGCAAAGCGGCCTGCCGGCTTTCTGGGATCAGGCCAATATCTGCCTGAT
>JBGSXK010000545.1:0-4406 GCA_041751455.1 Anaerolineae bacterium | reverse complement strand
CCGCGCGGCGGCTTTTATCGCGGCATTTCTGCTTATCCTGACCCCGCGCCTCAGCAGTAATATTACGGGCGATCTGAGCCATACACATGGTTTGTGCATCGTGCCGTTATGTCTGCTGCTGGCATGGCTGACGCTTGACCGCCGTTCATGGCGCTGGGCGGTGGCGGCAGGGGTCGCCTTTGTCGCGCTTTATCTGCTCAATCTCCAGTTCACGCTCTATACTGGCTGGTTTGTCGCGCTGTATTTTCTCTATTTCATAATCCGTGCCTATCGGCAGCGCGGCACCAAACCCATGTCCGAATTCGCCCGGTACATACTGGCGCAGGGTGGGCTGCTGCTGTTGATGGGGCTGGTGGCGGTGGGGCTTTCCGCGTTCCAGTTGTTCCCGTTTCTCACTTACCTGCCATACCAGTCGCGCGAGGCGATGACGCTGGAAAATGCCAATCATCTGGCGCTGCCTGTTCCCTTCCTCATTAACGCCATCGCCCCCACTGCCCAGAAATTCCCGGAATGGGAGTTATATGTCGGGTTGCTGCCGCTGCTGCTCACGCCGCTGGCCTTTGCCCGCGTCCAGCGCGAGAAAGCCATCCTCTGGATTTTTCTGCTGGTGTTCGCCGGGTTGTTTGCACTGGGCACCGCCACGCCGCTTTACGGGCTGATGGTGCATTATGTCCCTGGTTTTCGTCTGGTACGGGTGCCCACGCGCATGTGGTACTTTGTCGCGCTGGCGGCGGCCATGCTGAGCGCGCTGGCGGTGGACTGGCTGATGCAGGGTGGCAAAACAGGGCGCGGGGCATGGCGGGGCCTGCTGTTGGGCAGCGGCACACTGATGATCGCTACCATCGCCATCCGGTTTATGACGCGCCGCCCGGATGAACCGGACTGGCTCTTAGGCTTTCTAGCCTGCATCAGCCTGCTGGTTGGGCTGTGGGGTATCTATCAGTGGCAGCGCGGCCTGCTGTCTGCGCGCCAGTTCGCAGGGGTGCTGCTCCTTGCCATTGCGCTTGATGTGGTGCCTGTCGCTTTCACGTTTCATACGCCGCGTCTGTACAGTGAAGTGTTTGCCACGCCGGACATTGTGGCGACGCTGCCCGATGACGATCTGTATCGCATCTACAGTGTCCGGCGCGAACTGGCCGATCATATCGTCGTGCTGAATGGGCTGGAAGTGGCCGATGGCCTGAACTCGTTCCAGTTCGCCAGCTATTCACGCTTTATGCGTATGGCGGCAGGCTGTGAACTGGAAGGTATTGCCGCCGCCGTGCCCCCGTGCGCCAGCAACGAGATTGACCCCGAAGCATACCTGAACGCTATGCCCAACCCGCTTTTGCTGGGACTGCTCAACGTGCGTTATATCATCGCCCCCTATGATCTGCCATCACACCCCGCGCTGGCGCTGGCAGCACAGACTGGTGCGCATCGCCTGTATGAAAACAGTGCGGTGCTGCCGCGTGCCTTTGCCACAGGCCGCGCCGATGTGGTCGAAAATCACGCGGCAGCACTGGACAGCCTGCGCGCGCTCGACCCGCAGCAAAGCGCTGTTGTCGAACAGGCCGAGGTGGATTTTGTGCCGCCACAGAATGATTTCTACAGCCCGGCAGACATCGTTCACTACACCCCCAACAACATTGTGCTGCGGGTGACCATGCCCGACGCGGGCATTCTGGTGCTGGGGGATCCCTGGGTTACGGGTTGGCAGGCCGAAGCCAATGGGGACAGCCTGCCCGTGCTGCGGGTGAATGGGGCGCTGCGCGGGCTTTATCTGCAAGGCGGGGCGCATGAAGTGCGTTTTTACTTCATGCCGCCCGCGCTTACCATCGGGCTGGCAGTCACCGTGCTGATGACCGCCCTGTATGGCGTGGTGCTGGGGTTTGGCCTCTGGCGCTCAATCCATTAACGACGGGATACTGCCGTGTGTGGCCTCCAGCGCGGCACGCAGATGACGTGTCGCCTGCTGGGCAAATTCCATGATTTCGTGCGCGGTGTCAATCGCCGGGGCTTTACGTGTTTCTTTAAGACGCGCCTCGGCCACTTTGGTGCGGCCCTTGGCGATGCGCAGCAGAGCGCGGGCTTTACCAAGCTGCACCCGTGCCGGAAACATCTCATCATGACGCTCCAGCCCAAACTGTTCATACTGATCGGCCAGTTGTTCCATTAACTGGCCGAGCGCGGCGTGCGCAAAAAGCCCCTGGTTCATCTTGCGTCGTTCCACTTCCAGGTCAATCAGGAGCTGCCCGACATCCACTGCCGCGTCTCCCGCACTCTCGAACTTCTCCAGGTCGATCAGTTTAAAGTCCAGCCTTTTACCGCTGCCATTCGTTTCCCATGGGGAAATCTGGCGCAGCATGATATTGCGGCTGTGCAGGTCGCCGTGCATATAGGCAGTGGGGAACTCGCCCAATGTAAGCTGCTGCTGCACCAGCGTACCCAGCAGGCTGTTGAGTTCATCCTGAAGCCGGAAGGCAGCAGTGAGTTCATCCCGTTCCAGCAGTGGCTGCTCGCGCAGCAGGCTGAAACTGCGTCCAACATACTCCTGCATTGGCAGCAGATAGACCTGCCACAATAAGCCCTGCCGGTCTTTGGGAGCCTGCGCCTCGCCACCATGGTGCATTTTCATCAGGAACGGACCCAGTTCGTCCAGCACTTCGTCGCGTATCTGGTGGAAGGTAGAAAAACGCTCAAACAGCGTGGTATAAAGCGCGAGGTCCGCCATAATCACATAGGCGCTACCTTCTTTCACATCGACATAACTGTCCTGGGGGATATTCACAAAACAATCGCGGATCGCCTGCGGTAAGAGAGTATAATTGCGCCGTTCCTTGTCAATCTCTGCTAACGGGCCGTATTTAACAATCAGCGAATCGACAAATTGTAATGTCAGCTCAGGGCTGAGCGGGTTACGCAGGCGCGGCTCAATGCGCACCACGTTAGCCCGCGAAAGGCCCAATGTCAGTTTAACCGGCTCACCTTTTATATCTAATGGCACCCACTCCTGCAGCGCTTTAAGGATATTGTGCTGCTCACGCGTACCGGGGATTTCAGTCACGCCTTTGGTCGCCAGGGTACGGTAGACGTGTGGCATGATCCGCTCTGCCAGCGGCTTGTCGGAATAAGCCCCGGCGTAAGCACACACCGCGATAATCGTGCGCGTCAGCACTTGCAGGTAATCATAACGATCCGGGAACAGATCGCGCAGTTTCTCCGCCGCGTCATCCCCATAGAACACACCCCACCACAATTCCATTGCCTGCTGCACTGCTCCCATAATCTGTGGATAAGTGGAGGTCATAGGCATCAGATTTTCGATCACATAGCACGTGCTGACGATCATGTCACGGAAGGCATTAGCGTTTTCGAGAACATCGCCAATCTGTAATTCCTGGCGATGCATATTCTCCACCAGCCAGGTCAGGTTATTGCTGCGTAAATCCCACACACCCAGATTTTTGCGGCCACGCTGGACCACCTGGTCGAGGTAATTCTTTTGTGACTTCTTAAAGTTGTTGCTCAGGTACTGGTAACGCAGGCGCAGCGCCAGCGTCAGGTCCTTATCGTTGTAATGGTTGCCAATCAGGCGTTCATCCAGCCAGTATTTCAGCACTGCCTCGTCCATCAGCGCAGGCCGCAGTACCCTGCGTTCACGCGCCATGCACAACACTTTAAGCGCCCACAGACTGTCAAAGACCGGGTTATCACCGTCGATAATAAAGTGGCCGCTGTAGGAGTCATCGGGGGCGCTGTGCTGGCTGACCAGACATTCCAGGCGCGGATGGATGTAGTCCATCAGTTCTGGCCGAGTAAATTCGGCATTAGGGGGACACAGCGATAGAAGTGCTTCCAGCCGGTTCATCTCGACATGCTGGATGCGGGTGGATTGGTGGCGCGGGAAAGGCAGTGTAAACCAGCCCAGCGCGTGTTCCAGTTCCTCGTCTTTAAGCTGATAGCCAAAGGCCTGTAAAGCAGTAACATAATAGTAAGTGAAGCGTACTGCCTCCGGGGTGGCTTCGCCACGCGAGTCTGCGGGTTGGCTGAGAACATGCTGGGGATGGGTGGCGGGGGCGCGCAGCAGCTCCAGCACTAAATTCACCAGTGTATTTTCTAACTCTGGCAGTGGGGGGAGGACATCGACAACACTCATAATGCAAACGATCTTTTCTCGGTGGCTGATTCGTAGCGATTAGCGCCTGCTGCTCAACAGATTTCATAACAACATCGCAACACAATCCTGTTTCATGGCTAATCACGTCTTCATCATAAAACAAACATGCCCGGTACACAATGACCGGGCACATTTGAGGGTTTTCGATTCCGCGTTTTTAAGTTGACTGAAACTAGATGTTCGGCTGTGCTTCTGGCTGTAATTCCGGTAGATCAGGAATGTTGAAGCGGAAGCGGCCATCTGGCCC
>JBGSXK010000544.1:0-7881 GCA_041751455.1 Anaerolineae bacterium | reverse complement strand
CCCACATCAGCGGCGCGGGCTGTATCAAACACATCTGGATGACCATGTGGTCGGACGATAAATACCAGTTCCGCAAGGTGCTGCTGCGGATGTACTGGGACGGTGAGGACAGGCCGAGTGTCGAAACGCCGATCGGTGATTTCTTTGGTATGGGGCACAGCATGTCACGCAATTTTGTCTCGCTGCCGCTGCAGATGAGTCCTGAAAACGGGCGCAGCTTCAACTGCTGGTTTCCCATGCCGTTTGAAACCGGCGCGCGCATCGAGGTGGTCAACGAAGCTGACCACAAGCTCAATTTCTATTTTTACGTTGATTATGAAGCTTATCCCGGCGGGACGAGCCTGGCCGATTATGGCCGTTTTCATGCGCAGTGGCGGCGGGTGAACCCTACCCCCGGCTGGCTGGAACCGGGGGCACGCTGGGAGGGCCACCACGAGCAGATGCGCGAGGCGTGGCGCACACCCAACACGACAGGTGACGCGAATTACGTCATCCTGGAGGCGGAGGGACGCGGGCATTATGTGGGCTGTCATCTGGATATTGATTGTTTCTCGCGGCAGGCTAACGACTGGTATGGCGAGGGCGATGATATGATCTTTGTCGATGGCGCACCGTGGCCGGGGCTGCATGGCACCGGGACAGAGGATTATTTCAACACAGCTTTTTGCCCAACGCAGGAATACAGCGCACCCTATCACGGCCTTATTCTGTATCAGGGCACGGCGGACTGGCCATGGCGTGGCAAGAATACGCTGTATCGTTATCACATCGAAGACCCTATTTTCTTCGAGCAGTCGATCCGTGTGACCATCGAACACGGGCACGCCAATAAACTGACCAATGATTACTCATCGACTGCCTACTGGTATCAGGCCGAGCCGCACACCGCCTTCCCGCCCATGCTGCCTGCTGCCGAGCGTCTGCCCAGGCTGTAAGCCCTATGAACCTCTGGCATAACGACCTCAAGACAGTGCTGCCGCTGGACGGTGAATGGGAATTTTCGCTGGACGGACAGCAGGGGATGATTCAGGTGCCGGGCACCTGGGAGGCACAGGGCTACCCGCGCCGGGTGGATGGCCCGGCGGTCTATGAACGGCGCGTGAACATCCCGGCGGCGTGGCAGGGGCAGCAGGTTCAGCTTCAGTTCGACGCGGTGAGTTATCATATCGAGGCCGAGGTGAACGGCATGAGTGTGGGGTCGCACAGGGGCATGTGGGCACCATTTGCCTTTGATGTGACCGCAGCAGCGCATCCCGGTGAAGAAAACCTGATTCGCCTGACCGTCTATAAGCCCGGCGATGCCTTCCCTGTGCGGGAAGCACTGGCCGGATTTCTGCCGGATGTATGCCTGCCTTTCGGCGGCCTGTGGCAGAGTACGCGGCTGGTGGCTTTTCAGGGCGTGGGTATCAGCGATCTGTCGCTGCTGGCGGATGCGGCGACAGGTACGATCAACATCGGCGCAGCACTGCACCATGCCGCCGGGCTGACGGCTGTCGCACGGATTTATGCGCCGGATGGCCGTGAAGTCACAAACTGGCGCGGCACTGTGGAAGGCGATGCGCTGAGCGCGCACCTGCAAGTTGTGCCTGTGCAGCGCTGGAGTCCCGGCCAGCCTGCGCTCTATACCGCCGAGATCGTGCTGTATGATGCAACAGAACGGCCAGTCGCCCGCGTGGAGCGCAGTTTCGGTTTCAGGACATTAGCACGGCTGGGCGAGCAACTGCTGCTTAATGACCGCCCGGTGTTCCTGCGCGGCGTACTGAACTGGGGCTGGTATCCTGAGATACTGTGTCCCGCGCCCGATGCCGCGACGATCCGTGATGAATTTCGGCGGGTGCGCGCGGCGGGTTATAACATGGTCAAGCTGTGCCTGTATGTGCCGTCGCCGCTGTACTTTGAGATCGCCGATGAAGAAGGCATCCTGCTGTGGCTGGAACTGCCGTTATGGCTGCCACAGGTCACACCGCAACTGCGCGCGCAGGCTCCCCGTGAATATGCGGCTATTCTGGCGGCGGTGCAGCAGCACCCCTCCATTGTGATTTACAGCCTGGGCTGCGAACTGGGCGCGGCGGTGGATGCTGACCTGCTTGGCGAGTTAAACGCCGTGCTGCGCTCAAAAACCAGCGGGGTGCTGGTGTGTGATAACAGCGGTTCGGGTGAGGCTTACGGCGGGCTGGCCTTCGATTATGCTGATTTCAACGATTATCATTTCTACTGCGATCTGCATTACTTCAACCCGCTGCTCGATCACTTCCGGCGTGACTGGCGGCCTGCACGTCCCTGGATTTTTGGCGAGTTCTGCGATGCGGATGATTACCGCGATCTGGACGAAATCGCGGCGGCTTATGAGGGTGTGCTGCCGTGGTGGCTGGTGGAGCAAAACCCGATTCACGCGCTGAGCGCGATTGGTTATTCGCAGCAGGCGAAGCGCATGGCAGCGCTTGACCTGCCCTTCAGCGGGCAGGACTTACAGCGCATCTCGCGGCAGCAGTCGCTGATGGTGCGCAAGACCATCCTCGAAAAAGTGCGCGCCAAAGCGGGCATGGGCGGTTATGTCGTCACAGGCCTGCGTGATACGCCGCTGGCCACCTCGTCGATGTTTGATGATCTGGGACGCGCCAAATACCCGGCGGAGATTTTCCGCGATTTTAACGCCGACGCGGTGCTGATTCTGGAACAGGGACGCAGGCGCGTCTGGCAGCACGGCGGCGACCGCCCCGCGCCCACAGACCGCCTCACGCATGTGGCGGGCACAACAGCCGATTTTCGGGTTGTGCTGGCGAGTGCCGGGGAGGATATGCCCGCAGGTGTATTACAGTGGCAGCTTGTGGATGCGCACGGTCAGTGCATCCAGCAGGGTGCGTGCGCATTCCCTGGTGGCACAGCAGGCAGCACCCCGCGCGAGATTGCCAGTTTTCAGGTCCATCTGCCCGCGCTGGACACCGCGCAGCAATGGATGCTGCGGGCAGAGGTCAGCGGCCAGCTTCGCAACCAGTGGCCGCTGTGGGTCTATCCCAATCTGCGCTGGCCTGAAGGGCTGGCACTGTATGACCCGACCGGGTCGCTGGGCTACCTGGATGATCTGGCACAAGCCGCAGGCAGGATTAACACCCCTGCCAAACCAGACAGGCCCGATCATCATATCCTGCTGACCAGTGTCTTTACACCGGAACTCTATGATTATATAAAGCAGGGTGGCCGTGCGATTTTGCTCCAGGCAGGCGCGGGCAGTTTCCCGGCGCGCCCGTGCCCTTTCTGGCGCGAGGCTGTCAAACTATTGTACACACATCCTGTGCTGGCGGGCTTCCCGCATCAAGGCTATGTGGATTTGCAGTTTTACCATCTCGCCAGCGATTACGCGCTTGACCTGTATGAGATCGAGGCAGTGCTGCCGGATGTCACGCAGGTCAGGCCGATTATCCGGCGGCTGGATGCGCGTCAGTTCACACTGCTTGATTATCTGGCCGAACTGCACATTGGTGCGGGGACGCTGCTGGCCTCCACGCTGCGCTTTGGTGGCGGCATGGGAGATCAGGTTAACGGACTTCAGGCCAACCCTGCGGGCCGTCATCTGCTCCATGCCATGCTGTCTGCGCTGCTGCCGGAGGCAGCTTCATGAACGCCTGTTTGACAGGCCCTGTACGGCTACTTATAGTAAAAGGCAACGACAAATTAACGTAATGCGTAGTGTAATAAACGAGACTGAGCTGCTGCCGAGATGATGAACAACCTAGAACGCGGAAAAGACGCGGAACCTCTTTATATTCAGGTCGCCAATATCATTCGCCAGTATATCCTGGAGGGCATCTGGCACACGGGCGATAGTATCCCGCCGGAGAAGGCTCTCTGCGCCCAGTTTAATATTGCCAGGGGCACTATGCGCCAGGCCTTGCAGCTCCTCGAAAGCGAGGGCTATCTGGTGCGCGAACAGGGGCGCGGGACGTTTATCCAGTCGCCCAACCCACCGAAGCGCGATGCCCATCACCAGCATCTGGCTTTTGTCGTGCCGTACATACGTGATTCATCGGTTTCCACGATTCTGGTTGGCTTCCAGCAGGTGGCGGAGCAGGCGGGATTCTCAGTGATCTTCCATCATGTCAACAACGATTTGCAGCAGCAGCAGGAAGTGCTCAACAGGCTGGTGCAGCAGGGTGTGATGGGCATCGCGCTCTACCCGGTAGACTCCGAGAGTGTGCAAGGCATCGACAGGCTGGTCAATTCACGTTATCCCATCGTGCTGGTAGACCGTTATCTTAAAAGCCTGTCTACAGACTATGTGATGTCCGATCATTTCGGCGGCGCGCTGCGCGGGGTGCATTACCTCATTAATGAGGGGCACCGGCGTGTAGGCTTTGTGACATGGCTGTCGCCCGCCGTCAGCATGGAGCACCGCCTGATGGGTTATATCCAGGCGCTGCGCGAGCGCAGTATCGAGCCTGACGAGCGCCTCATCTGCCATGTGGAGGGGTATCCCACTGTGAACCGCACCCCACTGATGACCTATCTGAACGAGGTGCGCCCGACAGCGATCTTTGCCGCCAATGACCAACTGGCAATCGCGCTCTACCGGGCGGCGGCGGCGGTGGGGCTGCGCATCCCGGAAGACCTCTCGATTGTTGGGTTCGACAACCTGGATATGTCACCGCATCTCGACCCGCCGCTGACGACAGTCGCCCAGCAGTTTCTGCTGATCGGGCGGCAGGCCGCGCAGGTACTTTTGAGTCGCATCCAGGGCGAAGCGACCGCGCCGCAGCAGTTTACGGTTTCGCCCGACCTGGTGATTCGCGAATCGTGCCTGCCCTATCACGCACTTGATCTGGTCACGGCAGAAGGGGAACAGGGCTTATTATGAGCGTGGAGCAGCCAACCCCCACCTGGCGCGTCAATCTGGTCAGTCATACCCACTGGGATCGGGCGTGGTATGTCACCTTTCAGGAATACCGCATCCGGCTGGTGCAGCTTATTGACCGCCTGATGGCGCTGCTGGAAGCACAGCCGGATTACTGCCACTATATGCTGGATGGGCAGATGAGCGTGCTGGATGATTACCTGGAAGTGCGCCCACAGCGGAAAGCCGAGCTTCAGGCGTTGACGCGATCCGGTCGAGTCCAGGTTGGGCCGTGGTATGTGCTGGCCGATGAATTTCTGGTCAGCCCGGAAGCGCTCATCCGCAACCTGATGCTGGGGCATCGCATCGGGGAAGAGTATGGTGGGGTGATGAAGATCGGTTATGTGCCGGATGGCTTCGGCCACATCGCCCAACTGCCTCAGATCCTGCGCGGGTTTGGCATCGACAATGCTTTTTTCTGGCGTGGTATGGGCGCGGAAGGTGATGCACTGGGAACGGAATTTGAATGGTTCGCGCCGGATGGCTCGCAGGTGACGACCATTCTGATGCCCTGGGGTTATCACACGGCCAGCAACCTGGGCTATGGCGTGCATTGGGGCGATTTCTCGCAGATGCAGTTCGATATGACGCTGGCGCAGGACAAACTGGATCGCTTTATCGACAAACTGGTGCCCATGACGCATACGGGTACGCTGCTGCTGATGAATGGTATTGACCATCAGGAAGCCCAGCCGGAAATCCCGGCGGTGCTGGCGCTGGCGAATGCGCGCCGCGCCGACCTGCATATCCAGCAGACGACATTACAGCAGCATCTCGATGCCGTGCGCGACGATGTCCAGCAGCGCGACATCACCCTGCCGCACTTCGAGGGCGAATTTCGCTGGGGGCGTTACTCCGAGATTTTGCAGGGGGTACATGCCACACGGCTGCACCTCAAGCAGCGCAATCATGCCGTGGAAACCCTGCTGGAACGGGTGACAGAACCCCTGATTGCGATGGCGACGCTGGCCGGGGCGACCCCGGCGGAGCAGCAGGCCGGGACAGATGATCTGCTGTGGACGGCGTGGCGCTGGCTGCTGCTGAATCACCCACATGATGATTTGTACGGCTGTGGCATTGATGCTGTACATGAGGAAATGGCCTATCGCTTTGGGCAGGCGGAGCAGATTGGCAGCTTTCTGGCGCGGGACAACCTGCGCGCGCTGACGCGTCATATTGATTTTACGGGTCAGGGTGGTATACCGCTGCTGCTCGTCAACCCGCTCAACTGGGCGCGCGATGAAATCATCGAGGTGGCGATTGACTTTGATTATGACGACCCGACCGCCAATCACTTCGAGCTGGTCACACCGGACGGCTTCCCTGTCGCACACCAGCTTTTGAGTGACGCGCCAGCTTTATGGATGGAAACGCTGAAGGCCAACCGTAAGCGGCGGGTGCGGGTGCTGGTCGCGGCGCAGGTGCCCGCCTGTGGTTATACCACGCTCTATGTACAGCCGAAGCGCCACCCGCGCCCAGTGGTGAGTGACTGGCGCATCGAAGACCGGGCAGCGGAAAATCGTTATCTCCGGCTGGAAATCGAGCTGGATGGTGGGCTGCGCCTGATGGAAAAAACCACGGGCAAAGTCTATACGGGACTGAACCATTTTGAAGATGTGGCTGATGCGGGGGATGCTTACACGTTCTGTCCGCTGGTGGATGATGTGCCCGTCACGACAGAAGGCGGCCCGGCGGAGATTAAACAGGTGCACGCCGGGGTGAACGAAGTCTGCTTCGAGATCACCTACCGCCTGGTTGTGCCCGCGCAGCTCGCGCCAGACCGCCAGCAGCGCGTCGGCAGCACGACACTCGTCATTACCTCAAAGGTGGCGCTGCGGCGTGACTGTCCGTATGTGCTGGTGCAGACGAGCTTTGAGAACACCGCGCAGGATCATAAACTGTCGGTGGTCTTCCCGACTGACCTCAATGTACAGACCGTTCATGTCGAGGAGTCGTTTCTGGTGGCCGAGCGACAGATTGAGCCGCCGCCTTCGGAGGGCTGGGTGGAAGATCCGACTCCGCTCATGCATCAGCGCAGCTTTACCGACCTGAGCGATGGTCAGCGCGGACTGGCGGTGTTTAATCGCGGGCTGGCAGCAGTCGAAGTGACGCACAACACGACAGGCGCAGCACGAATCGCAGTGCCGCTGGTGCGTGCGGTGGGCTGGCTCTCGCGCGATGACCTGTGGGTGCGGCGCATCGCGGCAGGGCCGCTGGTGCCCACCCCCGGCGCACAATGTCTGCACTCAGGCACTTATGAATATGCCATCTATCCCCACGCGGGCGACTGGCACGCGGTTTATCCGCAGGCGTATGCCTACACTGTGCCCATCACCAGCGCACGAGCAGATACTCACGCGGGGATTGAGCTGCATGATATGAACATCACGAGAGATGATCCCTCAAAGGTCACGCCGATGCATTTTCCGCGTGGGGGTGAACTGTCCGATCAGCACAGCTTCTTCCAGGTGCAAGGGGCGGGGATTGTCCTCAGCAGCCTGCACCGGGGAAAACAGGGGATCGTGCTGCGCTTTATTAATATACAGCGCGAGGAAACCAGCGCACGCATCACGTGTGCTAAGCCGATCAGCGCCGCTTATGTGCTGAATCTGAATGAGGAAGTGCAGCATACACTGGCCCCGGAGCATGACCATCATCTCACGCTGGCGGTACGCGGTGGGCAGATCGTCACACTGGGATTTCGCTTACGCTAGAGGGCCTCGCCCGTAAGAGCCATCAGGCATCTGTGCGGCGGGCCTGATGAGCCTGTTTCAGCCGCAGGTAGACCGGGTCGTCCTTGGCCTGACGGTATTTGTCGTAAAAGACACGTGCGGCTTCTTCTTTTTCTGGGTCGGGATCATTGGGCAGCAGGTTGCCCGCCGCGTCATACTTGCGCCCGCTGCGGTGGTTGGCATAACGCCGTGAGCGCGTAAAGCCCATCTGGAGATACTTACGGGCCATATCCATGCCGACAAAATCACCCTGGTGTTTAT
>JBGSXK010000543.1:0-2489 GCA_041751455.1 Anaerolineae bacterium | reverse complement strand
CTGAGTTAGTCACCCATGAACACAATGGGCTGCTTTTTGAAATTGACCAGGTTGATGAACTGCATCACAACCTGTGGCGTTTGCTTCATGAAGACGACCTATTAGAGAGATTGCGCGAGGGCATCCCCACAGTGAAAACACTGGATCATGAGATGCATGAAGTCACCTCCCACTATCACCGACTGCTGAGGGCGAATGTGTAAATTTATAACACATTTGCACAGGTCTAAGTCCGACACACAGCTTACATCATGACCCCATCTTAAAGCTTTAGTGTTCCGGGGTGACGACTGGTTCCACATGTGGCGCACACCAGTTACCAATCAGCTCTAATACCCGATCCTGCGAATTGCGCAGGGTGAAGGTGTGATCTGCCCCTTCAATCGTTTCCAACTGAACCTGACTTGAGTGAATGAGCGTATCAAACTGCTTGCCCAGCATCACCTGGAGCAGTTCAAAACCCGTATTGCCGAATGAATAGATAAAAAGAAGCGGTATCTGCCGAGAGCCAAGTGTCTGAAGGCCATCAATCACACGCTGCTGAACGATATCCGGCTTGGTGGAATAGCCCTGAATTTTGGAACGTGTCCTGAATATACCTGTCGTCAGTTTGCTCCAAAGCACATCTTTGAAGATGTTCCTGAATATACTCCTGTAATCAGCTTTTCCTGTCAGGAATTTACGCCATCGCTTCTTATCGATTAACACCTGTTTACCATAGTAATTCTGGTAATGCTGCTGCACCTTACGCTTGCGATCATACTCCTGCCAATCCTGTCGATTAGCCTGTGGATTGAGCAGTACAACGCCCTTGACACGATCCTCCTGTAAACCCATCAGGAAGGATTGCGCGGCCCCGGAGCAATGCCCCATAAAAATGAAGTTGTTCACACCATAGGATCGGGCCAGCTCATCCATTGCCTGGCGTGTATCATCCACAATAGCCTGCTCGAATGGCATTTTATCGGTACGGGTACCGCTGTCGCCTACGCCAGACAGATCAAATCTAAGCACTAAAAGCCCCATCTGTGCCAGATGCCGCGCCAGGCGAACATAAAGCCGATTTGGGCCAACACGAGGAATCAGCCCAGCGTTGAGGAGGATAACAGCTATTGGACTGGCCTGTATCCCATCAGGTTGGGTGACAATACCGACCAGTGAGCGTTCCTTGCCGAAGACTATAGTAGTTTCTTTCATCAGAATTTCTCATTGAACCAGGTAGTAATTGCTTTAAGGGTTTGTCCCGGAATTAAGGCTTTGTCGGGGTCTTCGCCCCATATGGCCGGGTCATCCAGGCACTCGTAGGTTACCTGAAATGAGCAGCTTTGCAGATAATCCCGCAAGTGGATCACCGCCTCAGTAGTGGTCTTTTCTATAATCAATACATAAGAATATCCGCTTGACTGGATGAAATCGAACATATTTAATTGTTGGATTTCAGAACGCATAGTTGCCGACAACAGAAATCCCAGCACCTCTGTCATACCCTCGGCCAAACCAGAAGCATGGATAGGATCAGTCAGGAAATAGCTGAGCCGGCTCTGATGCGCATCATCCATCTCCCGAAGGTACGCTTCGCCATTGGTTATAGGCTCCCACAGTACAACCCCGGCTACATCCTGGCGACGATTAGCAACCCGCAGCGCCAGTGCCGTGCCCAACCGCAACCCGATGAGAACCACCTGCGTCACCCCTGACCGCTTTTTAACCTCCTCAACTGCCAGGGCAATATCCTCCTCCCAGCGACTGATAGTGGCTTCTTTATCTTCACCAACAGAATCCCCCCAGCCAAAGTAATCAAACCGCAGCGCGGGAAAGCCGGCTCGGCTGAGACGTAGTGCAAGCTGCTTATAAGCCCGGTGAATGCGAATAGCCTCATCACCCAGGGGCGGACACAATACTACTGCGACCTTGCGCTTTGTAGCCGTCTGCGGGTGGAAACACCCGTAAAGTGCTTCACCTGCATCCCCAAAGTAAAACGGTTCCAGCTCATATGTGGCATGATTTGTGATCATCATCTAACCTTTAAAGTTTAGTGGTACAAGTTCACTGACCATGACACAGGCAACATCCCACCAACCCCATTGAATACTTACATCCGGTATGGGCACGGCGACAGCAGCAGCATATCCAGCCGCAGGCCGCAGATCGACCAAACTCCATTGGTCGGGGTCTTCACCTGCAATACGCAGAAACCGCGCTGCTTCACCTGGGCGGAGTGTCACATCAAATTCCTTTAATGGATAGGAAAGTCCGATGCCAACTGCCTTGATAAAGGCCTCTTTGCGCGTCCAGCATGTGAAAAATGCTTCCTTGTACTGATGCTCAGGCAAAGAGTCTAAAACACTGTTCTCCACTGCTGAAAAAGTGCTGATAGCTATCGCCCGCAGGTCTTCAAGTGGTCTCACCTGTTCTATATCGACTCCTACTTCCCCCTCCAGTCGTACAGCATATAAAACCAGTGAACCCGAATGAGCAACATTGAATCG
>JBGSXK010000542.1:0-2431 GCA_041751455.1 Anaerolineae bacterium | reverse complement strand
GGCGGCATCCACAGGCCACAGATCAATCACCCCGGTGACAGCTTCAGCCGCCAGAAGGTGTTGGAGGTCATCCGGGCTGGCAAGATCATCTGCGCACATCACCGTACAGGCACCGCCGCTGTCTTGAATGCGTTCTGCCAGTTCTTGGCCAATGCCCTGCGCATCCGCCAGCACCAACCACTTGCCTGTCGTCTGCGCCCGATCAGCCGTGACTGCTTCGACGTGGGGGCCACGCGCTATAAAAAGTGATTGTTGGGCCAGCACACCCTCGGCATCCCTGCCCGGAGCAACCTGAACATCGGTGTAACCCATTTCCGGCAGCAGTTCGAGCCATTTGTCACGCTGCATCAGGGCATAGTTGGGTCGCAAATCATGATCGCTGAACAGCCACCAACCATCTGTCAGGCCAACAGTGAGATCGCCAAAACGCTGCGGCTCTGTGCCTTCAATCAACAATAAAACCCCGTCCGAGGCCAGCAGTTCACCTACATTGCTTAAAGTATGGCGCAAATCCTGAGTGGCATGGAGGACATTGGTCGCCAGGATCAGGTCATAATGATGCAGTGGGAAACCCTGTTCGGTGAGGTCGGCCTCGATGTTCAGGACTTCATAACGCATAAAGGGATAAGCCGCGAATTTTGTCTCGGCTTTTTGGGTAAACAGCGGCGAGATATCAGTAAATGTGTATTCCGTCTGATCAGGCGGCAGCACAGGCACGACATACGAGGTCGTGCCACCCGTACCTGCGCCAATTTCCAGTACCCGCAAAACCTGCCCCCTGGGCAAACGACTCACCAGTGCAACCACTGTTTCGCGCAGAAGTGTATTATAGGTGCGCGAGGCGGGAGAATTCTGGTACAGCTTCTCGGTCTCTGCCAGTGAACCACCAGGGAAAAGCAGTTGCAGAGGGTCAGCCTCACCGCGCAGCGCTTCGGTCAGGTGGCGAGCACACCGACCAAGTAGTTCCAATTCTGCATCAAAGGCCGGAAACTGCTGCATCAGGGTCGCCCAGAGCGGTTCAGGGTCGGTTACAGGCAGGGGCCCAGGTGCTTCCCAACCGTCACCCGACACGATCAGATGCCCGTCTTCACACATAATAGCGAGCATGCGTCTCACCAGATGGGAGTAGCGGTCTGGAATTTTCAGCCGTGCCATAACGTCCACGAGTGAGAACCGCTGTCCGGGGCGGAATGCCCAACCAAGCTTATGCACCGCCTGAATAATATAAGCAGTGCTGAGCGCATTAAGCTGTGGCAGCAGATCATTATAAGCTTCCAGACCGCTTTCGGCACTGATGTAGGACACGCGTGCCTGAATAGGCTCAATAATACTTTTGGGTGTAAGCAAATAACTAGCGGCAGTCTGATCTGTCAGCGGCCAGACAATTTCGTAAAACAGATTGTCGATGGGGTCGGTGGCAGCTTCTTCAAACGCTATATCGGCAAACCCTGATGGGCGCAGGCGAGCATTCTTCGTCCAGTAACGTTCACGCTGGAATGGGTAAGTTGGAAGCGGAATACGACGGCGCGAGTAATCCCGATCGAAACCCGCCCAATCCACGTTCACACCGTGAACATACAGTGCGGACAGAGTTTCCAGCATCGAAACCCAATCTTCTTGTTTTTCCCGCAGCGAAGGCAGCCATGTGCCGAAATCATCTGGCAGAGAGCGCCGCCCCAGGCTAAGCAGGATGGGGCTGGGGCCGATCTCCACAAACAGCTTATAGCCCTGCAGGTAAAGGGTTTCGATAGCAGGGGCGAATTGTACTGCCTGACGTACGTGATTGCGCCAATAGGCAGCATTACTGCTGTCGATCTGTTCGCCGGTGACATTGGAAATCAGGCTGATCTGGGGGGTATTATACGTAATTGTCTCGGCCACCCGTTCAAATTCGTCCAGAATCGAATCCATCAGCGGCGAGTGAAAGGCGTGAGACACGTTAAGCATACGTGACTTTATGCCCTGCGTTTTTAGCTGGCTGAGGATGGCCTGTACATCCGCCGCCACACCGGAAATCACGATATTTTCCGGGCCATTGACAGCGGCAATGGATACTGTTTTTGTATAGGGAGTCGCCACCTCGGATACCTCCGCCAGCGGCGCGAACACTGCTGCCATCGCACCGCCATCAGGCAGTGCACCCATCAACCGGGCACGTTCAGCAATGAGCTTCAAGCCATCTTCCAGGCTAAAGACACCCGCCACGCAGGCAGCGACATACTCTCCGACGCTGTGCCCCATGACTACAGAGGGCTTTACCCCCCAGGATATCCACAATTGTGCCAGGGCATATTCCAGCGCGAACAAAGCAGGTTGGGTATAAGTCGTGTTGTCCAGCGGTGATGATTCGCCAGCTTGCGGATAGAGTATGGAGAGCAGTGACTGTTTAAGATATGGGCGCAGCAATTCGTCACAGTGATCAAGTACAGTG
>JBGSXK010000541.1:0-11495 GCA_041751455.1 Anaerolineae bacterium | reverse complement strand
AAGCAGTATGACAGCCCACTCAATCGCGCTCGTTATGCTCGTGTGCAGGCACTCGCCCGGCAGCATAACGTGCCCGTAACAGCGATAGCTCTCAGTTATCTGACATCACAGCCGTTCCCGGTCGTGCCGATTATCGGCCCGCAAAACATCGACCAGCTCCACGACAGCTTACGCCATGCAGAGCTGGTCTTAACGCCGGAGGAAATTACTTCACTGGCACAGGCTTAGGGCGCACGTACACTGAAGCTGTCTGTTGCACTCCAAGTCCCCCAGCTACCGTTGGCACGGCGGGCGCGAACACGCCAGTAATACCTGCCATTGGTCAGGGGTGACGTGGTGGCTTCCAGTGTGTTTGCGCCTAGGGTGGCCTCATAGACCAGTGGCGCGCTGAAATCCGGGCTTTCATCCACCTGAATCTGGTAGCTGCTGGCCCACTCAACACGTCCCCAGCGCAGCCGTACAGTGCTTTGGGTGTAGTAATTCAACTGCGGCGCGGCATTGGCAGGTGAGGTAATGTTCATGCTGAAGGGCGCACTCCAAGCAGAGGCATTACTGGCCGCATCCAGCGCACGCACCTGCCAGTAATACCTGCCTACCGCCAGTGCCCCGGCAGGCTGATAGCTGGTGCCGCTGTTCACGGGGATGACCGTGGTGGGTGGGTTGGCCGTTCCCAGCCGCAGCTCATACCGTGCTGTCCCGCTCACACTGTTCCAGCTCAATGTGGGTTGTGCATTGCTGATGTTCGCGCCGTTTTGGGGTGCCACCAGAACCGGCACGGAGGGCGGTTGTGTATCAATCGTGACCCGGCGTACACTGCTCCAGGGAGTTGGCCCGTTGCTGTCCAGCGCACGTACCCGCCAGCGCCAAACGCCGTCTGGTAATGCGGGGTTGGGCGTAAAGCTGGTGCCGCTCAGGCTGCCAGTACGTTCCGGGCTGGAAAAATTCACGTTATTGTCAATCTGAATCTCGTAGCCAGTAGCCTCTGGCACCGGGTCCCAGCGGAACTGCGGGGAAGGGTTGTTGATTACTGCCTGATGTGCCGGAGCAACCAGATTGGGCGCGCTGCCCGGACCACCGACCATCACCTCCGCCAGTGTTGCACAGGGCAGGCACTGTCTGTTCTGGCGGATTATGGCCCATCCAGCGAAGGGATTGCTGGGGGTAAAGGATGCGTCCACATTCCATACGATCATCAGCCGCACCACGCCGCCATCGCGTGAAAGCTGTGCTGCCTGGGCCAGCCAGCGTGCCTGGTTTTGTGCTGTAGTATTCCGTGCCCACTCGGTGCCGGGCGGCAGTGTCCCCAGGCCTGCCGGCGTAAGATAACCCAGTTCGGTAAAGCACAGCGGCTTATTGTTAAAGACCGTGCGATAGGTACTGACCATCGTAGGGTAGTAGCGTGTGTAATGATTGGGGTTGCCCCGCGGGTCACCACTGCTTGCAGTCGGGGGCAGCACACCCTCATTGTAATGGATGCCCGTACAGTCAAAATATTGTGCCGCCCCGGCTGCCCTCATCTGCTCGATGAAAATCTTGTCGTCGCAGCCGTTGGCAGCACAGCCCCCGCCGAAGTAGCCGGTGGGCGCGGGGGCGCCGCTGATGACCATGACATTAGGATTGGCGGCTTTGATGGCCGGATAAGCCTCGCGCAGCATCTGCGTATAATTGCCGCCGTTGATCTTGCCAGCAGGCCATTCCGCATCGATATTTGGCTCGTTCCACACCTCGATTGCATCCGGGTTGCGCGCGGCCACCCTGCCCAGAAAAGCCGCATAATTGCGGTAATACTGGGCGGGATTGGCGTTCAGTTCGTTCTTTAGCCCTTTGATGCTGAGCAGCACCTTGAAGCCGTGCCGCCGGGCATGGTCAATTACGTTCTGCGCGTCGGCGATGGAGCGTGTCTCGTCGCTGCGGCGATAGCTGATCTGCATCTTCAGCCATGACATCCCGGCTGAACGCATCTCATCCGGTGAAAGAAAGCCCAGAATTTGACCACCTAGTTCAAACCTGCCACCGGCCTGGGCATCCACATGAGTTTCATGGGTCAGGTTGACCCCAAAGAGAAGAAGCCCCAGTAGGCTGAGGCCTAAATAACGTCGTATCCGTTCCATTGGAAACATCTCACCACTAACAACACCAATATCAGATAATTCACTCTACTAGCATCATTTCTAGTTTAAAGGTAAGCGCAGAATTTATAATGGTAAGACTTTCCTATAGTATTCTGGAAGTTGGTTTTTATGGCCTGGCACAACACCTGATTTTACGGATTATTCATTTCTTTAAGCCTCTGGCAGCGGGGTTCGCAGGTAGGTCGCTGAAATCGGCCATCTGCCCGTGAAACGCTTCTCGATCATGAATTGACTATGAATTTTCCAAAAATAAAACATTCTTAATTCATGGTACTGCAATACTGTTATACACTGGTACATATAACACAATTGTAACTGACTACAAACAGACTTTACCCAATCTCTGAGGTGCGTATGTTGAAAGTTCTGCCACGCCAGCGCCGGGCGCGCTGGCTTATTCCTGTTTGCCTGCTGTTCACCCTGCTGCTGGTGCAGCCTGTCTTTGCCCAGGGCACACTGGCGGGCAGCGGTGGTATTTCGGATGAGCCGATTGTCGGAGGGCAGGTAGGTTTCAGCATCAGTGTGGTTAATATCCCCGACCCACTGCCCGGCACCTACTTCAATGATCGCCTGTATAATGTTTCAGCGGCAGTGGTGTTGCCAGCAGGTGTGCTGTTCGATAGCTGCTCCACACCGCCCAGCTCGACCACGACCACTGTCGATGGCACAACACTGATTTTCGGCAACATCAAGAATCTGGAAGTGGATGAGCGCATCACCATTCGCTGCACAGCAACACTGACAGCCAGCATCACCCTGGGCATTCCTTTTGAAATTGAATATCGCTGGGAGGCTAATACACTCCCTGATGAAAGCGGCGTGTGGGATTACTATCCCGGCCCTGGCGCGACTCAGTACGCCACTATCAACGCGGTGCCACAGGCTTTTGACCTGGAGAAAATCCCCAACCCCAACACCGGTGAGGTACAGGTCAACGGCGCAGGAGCCTATACTGAGGGTAGCGGCGGTCTGCCGGAAGACTGGCCTTATCCCTATACCCTGACGCTGGCCAACAACCTCGTCATGCCTACCGGCAACATGCAGGTGATTGACATCATCCCTCACGGCGTGGCGTACCTGGGCGACGACAGCCTCACCTGCTCGGTATTGGGCGCTCCCACCGATGCCACACCTCAGCGTACCCTGAACGCGGATGGCAGCATTACGCTTTTGTGGGATTTCGACGTGCTGTATGGCGCGGATACCTCCCTCGCTCCCGGTGAGACCTGTATCTTTGGCTATCAGACAGCCATCCCTTATGAATATCGTACCCAGGCCGATGGCATTATTGTGGGCGGTGGCCAGTTCAGCGGCGGTATCATCCCCACCGATGTCAGCCATGAGAATCGGTACAATGCCAGTGGGAATTATGATCCGGCAGGCGAGAACATCGCCAGCGAAGACGGAAGCGAATCCACCCCGGATGATGACCCGCCGGGGATCGTCACCAGCGGTTATCATTCCATCGCCAAAAGCGCAGATACCACCATCGTCACCCAGGACGATCCGGTGATTTACACCATTAATGGCTGGATTTCGGAATACTACGATTTCACCGCCAGTGCCGGGACACCCTATGTCATTACTGACATTCTGCCTGACGGTCTGGATTACTGCGGCCCCGGCTTTGGGGCCGATGGCTACTACAACGAATGCGAGACCGTGATCGCGCCACTGTTTAACGGTGCAATATTGAACCCGGTGAGCATCACTCAAGATGCGAATTTTAACCTGGTGATTGTCTGGCACGTGACTGCCCCGGCAGCGGTGCAGGCAGGCTCTACATGGACACTGAGCTATGCCACTCAGGTGCGCGATTATTATGCCGCCGATCCCACACAGCCTGTTTCCGGGCTGGATACCCGCACCAACCGCGCCACTGCCCGCGGGGAGTGGAATGACCGCATTACAGTGGGGCGCACTGGCCAGGATGAGACACGCGCCACAGTTGAGATTGATATTCAGGCACCACAGTTGGATAAGGAAATTTATGATCCGGCCACGGGCACATGGACAGAAGGACCAGTCAATGTTGAAATTGGGCAGGTGCTGACCTATCGCATCCTGACGACGTTTGATGATGACCTGGACATGCGTAATGTCATTGTCGATGACTTTCTGCCACGCGGTCAGCGTTACGTGCCCAACAGCGCCGATTTCACAGGCAGCCTGGATTACAGCGGCACACCGCAGACTGCACCCGGCGTAGGCTATTCCGGCACCACCTATTCCTCAGAGCAGGCGGGGATAACCGCCAGCGGTTTTGCGATTGACGACTGCCCCTCCAGCGGGCGTTATCCCGGCCCTGCCGACCCGTTCTACACTCATATTCAATTTCTGGGCGGGTTGCAGGACCTTGTATGGCGTTTATGCCGCGTCGATAACTCCGACAACGACTCGCCCATTTTATGGCAGGTGGAATTTGACGCGGTGGTGATTGATGACCCGGTGCTGTTCGAGGGGTATCAGGTCGCCAACTTTGGCAATCTGAGCGGCACCAGCAGTTTCGGCCAGACCTACAGCCTGCGCGATCATCTGAACACGACCTACATCGTGCCCAACTTAGTAGTGCGCAAAAGCAATAACGCGCCCAACCCGCTGGATGTATTGGCCGGGACGTTTAGCTACAGCATCAATGTCGAGAATATCCAGGCGGGTACGGCCTATGATTGGGCGATCCGTGACGCGATCCCAGCCGGAATCCGCATCTCCGGTGGCGGAGTCTGCGCTGGATTTAGTGAGAATGCCCCAGGCGGGTTCACCTGCACAGTGGATGCAGGCGCACAGGCGGGGACAGGCGGCTTTGTCAGCATTCTGCCAGATGCAGGGGGTGGGGCACACGACCCATCCCGCGCGATTGTGGGCGGCGCAAATTATACCTTCAGCTTTAACGCCGAACTCGCGCCCGGCGCGACCCCTGCCGAGAGCCTGACCAACACCGCCAGCGCGGAATACTGCACCCAGCCCACCGCCCAGGACATGAACGGCGATGGTAGGATTGATCGCCGTTGTGTGGGTTATCTTGACCCCGATCCGCTGGTGTTCGATGGCAGCGACACCGCACACAGCGACGAAGGCACTCCACCGGGCTTGCAGGATTTCTTCGATTATGTGGACAGCGATGACCTGGCCAGCAGTGGGAACGAAACCAATAACAGTGACCATTCCACAGTGAATATTGTTGCGGTGGGCACTGATAAAACACATATCTCGCCTGTCCATGTCGCGCCGCAGGCCACAACAGGGGATTACGCCACTATTGGCGAGGTCTATCAGGTCACACTGGAAGTCACCATTCCGGCCCGCACCCGCCTGTTTGCTGATCCTACAGCCGGCTATGTGGAAATTATCGACACGATACTGGACGAAGGGGTACGCTTCTGCGATGCAACCAGCGGACTCACGGGCTGTGCCGATCCGGTATTGACTCAGCCCGGCGCACTGGTCACGGTGGACACCACCGACGCACCGACCGCACCGAACTGGTGGCAGGTGAACAACAGCCTTCCGGCGACTGGCAGCACAGTGCGCTTCTTCCTGGAAGAGATCAACAACAGCGCAGCGGATACGGATTATACGTTTGACATTACGTTGACGATGGTCGTCACGGGTTTGAACGATGGTGGCAGCCCGGTCTACTTCCCGGCCACCGCCAGCGACCAGGCGCGCAACCGTTTTGTCGTACGCTACTTTAACGACAACACGCCTACAGCGGAAGAATTTACCACGTCGCCCGCCAGTGACAGCATCGCCATCGACCAGCCGCACATCAGCACCGCTAAAGAAGCTGTGCGTATCACACGGGGTGGTACCGACCTGTGCGCGACAGCGGCGACCTGTAACAGCGTGACCGTGCAGGGTAATGACGTGATTGCTTATCAGTCGGTTTATACCAGCGATGGCGAAACGACCGCGATGGATGTTTCGCTGATCGACCAGCTCCCGCGTTATGTCACATTTAACAACGACATGGTGTGTACGGCCACTGAGGGTACTCCCGGCGGTGTGATCGGCACTGCGCCGCTGACCGCGCCCTTCAGCCTGGAATTGCAGATGGACACGACTCCGGCCGGCGAGTGGGACATCCCCCCCGGCCAGGCGATCACCTGTAACTACAGCGTGACAGTGGATGCCGTGGTCCCGGTGGGCACGAGCCTCACCAATTACACGGATGCCGACTGGAGCAGTGTCGACGGTGAACCCGGTGTGGGCGACCCGCCAGAGCGTGTATATGACGACACACCTGATGATGGGGCTGCTGACGAGGACAGCGAAACAATTGACGTGGAAGTGCCAGAAATGGGTAAGGTGCGCACCAGCCCTCTGCCTGTCGGGTCGCCTTCGGTAGCTCCCGTACGCATCGGCGATGTGGTGGATTACACCCTCACCATGCCGCTGCCCATTGGGGAAACTCTTAATCTGGTGGTCACGGATGTGTTGGAACCGGGCCTGACCTACTATGAAGGCGGCACATTTACGGCTGTTACGAACACAACCACCCTGGCTGTGATTGAGACACTCAATGGCAGCAACGACGGCATTGGCGTGTTCAGTGTCGCCTGGGCACTGCGCGATCCGGCCTGTGTGATCAATACCCCCTGCATTATCAACGATGGCACGAATAACACGGCTGTGACGATCACCTTCCAGGCGATTGTGGCCGATGTGCCCTCTAACACCGCAGGCGTGGTGCTGAATAATACGATTTCTGCCGCTTTTATCGATGGCAATGGCAATGACCGCACCATTGATGAAGTCGGGCCGTTTGATGACGAAGACGTGATGGTCATCGAGCCGGACGTGCGGCTGGTGAAGACCGTCAGCCCGACCACCGCCGACGCGGGCGATCTGCTGACTTATACGGTCACGCTCACCAACACCGCTGTGCCCAGCGCCAGCGACCCCGACCAGCCGACGGCTTATGATGTCACCTGGGATGACAACCTGGATGAACGAGTCGCGTATCAGGCCGGGACGATGGTCTGTACATTGAACGCCATGCCTACGACCAGTGTCGTGCTGCCCGCCGATGTGACCGGACAGAACCCGATTGTCATCGCTAACAATGCCGATGAAAACCTGAACACCTGGGATTTACGTCCTGGCAGTGTGGATACATTGATCTGCACCTATCAGGCCGTCGTGCTGCAAAGCGTACCGCCCGGTGTCGTGCTGGATAACACCGCTGATGCTGACTGGTCGAGCCTGGATGGGGATGTATCTGGCGGCGGCACGTTGCCAAGCGAGCGTGAATACGATGACAACTTTGATGATGGTGATGACGACACCGACACGGCGCAGGTACTCGTACCCAATCTCACAGTGGATAAAATCGTTGGGCCAGCCAGCGACCCGAATTATCAGGCCGATAACCAGTACCAGCCCGGCCAACTGATTCCCTACCAGATCACTATCGTGCTGCCGGAGGGCACGACCGAGCGCCTGACGATCACCGACACCTTTAACACCAACCTGCAATTTGAGGCAGGCAGTACGGTGGTGACAGGCGCGACGCTCAATGGCGGCGTGTCTCCAAACCCGAACACCGTCACCCCCGGTCAGGCGGTGTGGGTGCTGAATGACCTTGTGGTGCCGGGCACAGGCGCAACCGCCAGCCCGCCCACCAGCGGTTATACGCTCACACTGACCTATTATCTGCGGGTGCGTTCCACCGCCACCAACGGTGCATCCTATGGTAATACGGTTTCGGCACAGCACGACACCAATGGTGATGATGTGCCCGATAGCCCACCTGTGACTGACAGCGCCACGACGGGCATCGAAACGCCAGCTATCAGCGTTACCAAGACGGAAAACGATGTTGATAACTTGGTGGACGCAGGCGACACCGTGACTTATACCGTGCGTGTTACCAATACACGCGCGCTGGGCGGCGGCATCGCCTATGATGTGTTCCTGAGCGAAAATCTGGACGACGATACTGATTATGTGGTAGGCAGCCTGACGTGTGCGCACAGCGTTAGCGGCGCGCTCACTTATGAACTGGATGCTGCACCTTTTGATGGCGTGGCCGACGCAGAGACTGCCGCGCTGGATACCTTCCGCATCGCGGGCAGCGCCAGCGAAAACAGCAACAACTGGCAGTTGAACCCTGGTGAGTTTATCCAATGTACCTATCAGGTGACGGTGAACAGCACCATACGAGCGGGTGACGCAATAGTGCGCAATGTCATCAGCGCTAGCGCTGATAGTGCCGATGGCGACCAGCCGCAGGAAGTGAGTGTCACCGCCACTGCACAGACGACTCTGGGTGTACTGCCACCTGCGTTTATCAAGACGCGTACCAGCTCTGCTGACATCGTGCAGCCCGGCGAAACTGTGACCTATCGCATCGTCGTGACCGTGCCGGAAGGCCAGACTACCGCGCTGCGCATTCAGGATACGCTGCCCGTGGGCTTTGAACTGGTAAGCTTCAGCACCAGCACAGGCTGGGGCGCGCTCCCGGCGCTGCCCGCTTTCTCCACACAGCCCGCCGCAGGCGCGACAGGAACGCTGGTGTGGGCATTTGCTGCCCCGGTACAGAACCCAGGCGATAATGTCCCCGCCAATAACACTATCACACTGGATTACACGGTACTCGTGACCAGCTCTGCTGCCGGGACGACGCTCCCGCTAGGCAATGGGAACGACGCGGTCAACCTGGCGCAGGTCTTCTATACCCCACCGGGTGGTTCTTCGACCAGCATTGGCACCGATGATGCGGCGGTAGATATCCTCATCCCGACGCTCGAAACCACCAAAACTATTACAAGGATCGACCCGGACGGCAGCAGCGGTCTCCAGCCCTACACACCCGGTGATACCGTAGAAGGCAGCGGAATCGTCGAATATCAGGTCACAGTGACCAACACGCACAGCAACGCGATCCTCTATGATGTGATATTGACTGAGAATCCGTCTGACTTCACTCGTTATAACGCAGGTAGTGTCACCTGCTCACTGCCCGGTGTAGTGGTTACGCCCGATACTGACGGCGCGGATCCCTTCAGCATCAGCGGCGGCGCGAGTGAAGATAGTAACACCTGGGACTTAGCGCCCGGTGCCAGCGTGACCTGCACCTATACCGTGACGGTTGACGTGGATGTGCTGGCAGGGGCTGCACTGATTAACATCGTGACCGGGGCAGGTTCCAGTGCCGACGGTGATCAACCCAACGAAGTTGAGCTGAGCGAAGATGACACCGAAACGCTGCGCACCGCCGCGCCCGGTATCGCAAAACGTGTGATAGACCCCACACCGCCTGTCGTCACCATCGGACAGGAGATCGAGTATCTGATCGAGATGGAGCTGCCCGTCGGCGTAACCACCGATCTGGTGATTACAGATGTGGTCGAAGGCGACCTCGCTCATGGTGGAATTGACCTGGAATTCGTGCCTGGCTCCACCAGTATTACCCGCGCTGGATTTGATCTGATTGTGGCAGGACTGGTCACGGAGAGTGCCAGCGGCACCAATGGCGATGGTGAGCGCGTAATCGTATGGACATTTAACCCGCTCACGCTCGACCCCGCCGCCAGCACCCCTGATGACGAACCCATCCTTCAGATTCGCTACCGGGTGATCGTGCAGGACGTAGCCGATAATATCGACGGCGATGTGCTGCACAACATGGTGAGCGCCACACTCTCACCCGATGGTGGCGTGACCACCATTGACGTGGAGGAAGATGATACCACCGACGAGGATGTGACTCTGGCTGTGCCTGCGCTGGAAGTGGACAAGGCGCATGATGATGCTAATGGTCGTGTCGAACCTGGCCAGATCGTGACCTACACCGTGACTGTGCGCAACGTGGGCACAGGCATCGTACAAAACCTTGCCCTCACCGATCTGCTGCCAGAGGGCTTTACCTATGTCACTGGCTCAAGCAGCCTGGACGCTGCACCGCTGGCTAACCCGGCGCAGGCACTTTTGGGCGCACAGACCCAGCTGACCTGGGCGCTCGATGCGCTGGTCGCGCCTGACCCGACGCTGTCCGGAAACAGCGCGCTGGTGCTGGTCTATCAGGCTCAGGCACCCATCATCCTGACCGGGTCTTATACCAACTTGGCCGCAGCCGCGGGCAATGATGCTATCGGCAACCCGATTCCAAGCGATAACAGCGACCATGTCCCTGGAGACAACGACCCCACCGACGACGCGGTGACCACACTGACCGCAGCCGCAGCCATCACAGGCATGGTGTGGAATGACCGTAACGCCGATGGCATCGTCAACAACGGCGAACCGCCTATTGAGGGTGTGACAATTGAACTCTATGACGCTGGCGGCAACCTGATCGCTAGCATTACGACAGCGGCAGATGGCACTTACGCTTTTACGGATCTCGCGCCCGGTGATTACACCGTTATCGAAGTACAGGACGGGCCGATTCTATACTGGGAAAGCACCTATGATGCCGACACGGGCACAGGTGGCACCGAAGCTGACCGCAACATAATCGCCGTTAATGGCTTGCAGGTGGGCGAAACTCGCTCCGACAACGACTTCGGTGATAGGGTCGCAGGGATAGTGCAGGGTTTTGTTTACCTCGACCCGGACGGTAACGGCAGCAACGCCACACCGCCTGCAGGCACTGATACTGGCATCGAAAATGTGACGGTCTCGCTTTACGATGGCGCGGGCAACCTGATGGCCACGACCACCACCGACAGCAGCGGCTTCTATCGCTTCGACAACCTGCCGGATGGCACTTATACGGTAGTGGTGGACGCGGGCGACAGTGACATCACAGGCATTGACCCCAATATCGACTTTACTCCTGGCGCTGTGGATACAGTGGGCGGGCTGGTGGTGGATGTGGCAGGCGGCGGGGCTATCCCCACGGCACACTTCCCCTTCCGTTTCCCGGCACCATTGGTGATCAATAAAGACGGGTATGATCTTAACGGCGCACCTCTGGAGCCGGGCGATACCATAGGTTGGTTGATCTGTGTGCTGAACCCGGACTCACTGGCTGCCCCCAATGTCACTATCACCGACCCACTGGATACCGTGCGCTTAGCGTTTGTCCCTGGCAGTGTGCAGGCAGGCATTGTAGCCACCTGCCCGCTGGCAGTTCCGCCTGCGCTGGCCGCACAGGCCAATCCGGCAGGGGATACGGTTTCTGTCAGCTTTGCCTCACTGCCTTCCGGCCAGTATGCTGTGCTGTACTTCGAGACTACCGTAACTGATCCCGGTACATGGGGCGGCGGCTGGCTCTCGTTGTTAAGCCTGCTGCTGTTCCGGTTCGCCAACAGCCGCCGAACACGGCTGGCGCGGGCGGCACAACGCGGGCTGCTGGTACTGCTGCTGTGCAGTATTATCAGCTTCACTGGGCAGGCCTTCGCACAGGAGGCCACC
>JBGSXK010000540.1:0-4115 GCA_041751455.1 Anaerolineae bacterium | reverse complement strand
AGGGTATAGCTGCGCTCGATACCCTGGAAGGTGAGCGTGTAGGTGTCCTCCTGGGCACGGGCGGTGAGGCTGAGAAGGAGCATCAGGAGCAGGGTGGCGAGTGTGGGCATGATGATTTGCTCGTATCAAAATCACAGGAGGTCAATTTTTAACGCAAAGGTGCAGCGTGCGCAAAGAAGCAGGCGGCCTGGTGCGGCGCATAAGCGAGTTCGCGGCGGGCTTTGCTTCCTTACAGACTGCATATAACCCACGTCCGCAGGTCGCCTGTTGCAGCGCAGTGTTATTAATGTTGCTGGCGTGAAGCATAGGCTATACTGACAGCACTTGACACACACTCGATAAAGGAATAGCTCCATGCTGGATTCGATCTTTACGGATATTGTGCTGCTGGGCATTGTGATGGTGCTGGCACACGTGTTCCACAACCGTTTTAACAGCCTGATCAGTGATGCGGCGCTGGTGGCCGCCGGGATGCTGCTGGCGCTGTATTTCATTGAGACTCCGGCACAGGCGTTTGTGTTCGTGCTGGGTACGATTACCGGATACACGATTGAGTTCTTCGGCGTGTATACGCGGGCGTGGCGTTATAACAGCAAAAACGGGTACTCCAACTGGACGGGCACAGGCTGGGGCCTGCTGACGCTGGTGATCTATAAGTCGATGAGCCTGTCGTGGCCGATTCTGCTGGTGCTGCTGGCACTGGCGCTGGTGATCGTCTTCCGTAAGGTGAAGAACAACAACATTCGTGACCGTTTCGATGTGCTGGATTTCACTGTGCGCGGGCTGACGTTCTTCATCGCGCCGGAGCTGTTCGTGCTGGCGTTCAGCCTGGGTATCTTCGTAGAGTATATCGGCACGGAAGTGTTCCCCACGTGGAAGTACCCGACCATTCGTTATCTGAACATCGGCACCGGATATTCGCTGCTGGTGATCTTTACCA
Organism: Anaerolineae bacterium; assembly: GCA_041751455.1. Lineage (GTDB taxonomy): Bacteria > Chloroflexota > Anaerolineae > Aggregatilineales > Phototrophicaceae > JAIOHN01. Next base: position 3,175 of record JBGSXK010000540.1, on the reverse strand, counting down.
TTCTGCTGTCGGAGTATGTGTTTGGTCTGCGTGAGCTTACGGCCTTTCCGTTAATCGTGATCGGGCTGTTTGTGCTGGTGTATGTGTTTGATGTGGTGCGTTCTGCGCCGGCGGGAAGTTGGATGCGGCGCTGGACACCGGCGTTCACCTCGCCCTCGCCGCTGCACCTGAGTGAGGGCGAGGCGGAAGCCTGATACAGAATGGGTGGTGGGCGGGTTTGAAGTCCGGCTACGGCTGCGGCGTGAGCCTTAGCCCACTGTGTTATTCGGTAAGTGTAACCTTCTGGATGCCGCGCGGCTGGTCGAGGTTGTAGCCCTTTGCCATTGTGAGGCCGAGGGTGAACAACTGCCCGCGCACGACGGTGACAATGGGTGAAACCCATTCAGGGATGTCTGGCGGGAGTGGCAGGGGGGTCTGTGCCAGCGCCAGCGCGTCTTCGTGCGCAGAGATGACGATGAGTTCTGCACCCCGCCGCCGCAGCTCGACCATAAACCCGGTCAGCTCGGCTGCCAGCGGCCCCTGCGGGACGATGGCCAGCACGGGGAAACCCTGGGCCACCAGCGCCACCGGGCCATGCTGGAAATCGGCTGTTGAATAGGGTTCGGCCAGGATGTAGGCCAGTTCCTTGAGCTTGAGCGCGATTTCGAAGGTGGTGGCGTAATTATATCCCCGGCTGACGACGACACAGGCATCCATGTAACGGTAGCGCTCGCTGGCCTTCAGCGTGGCCTGGGTGGATTGGGTGACCTGGGCGATGAAGCCCGGCACCTGTGCGAGGGTGTCGAAGCGCTGCTGCGACTCGGCCAGCGCCGCGCTGAGCATGGCAATGGTCATGAGCGAGGTGGTGTAGGTTTTGGTGGCGGCGACGGCCTGTTCTCTGCCCGCGTGGAGGTTGATGGTGTGTTCGGCGGCCTGCGCCAGCGGGGAGGCGGGTTCATTGGTGATGGTGACTGTGAGCGCACCCTGTTTGCGGCCTTCCTCAACCACGGCGACAATATCGGGTGACTGGCCGGACTGCGAGATGGCCAGCACGAGTGCATCGGCCATGCGGGGCGGGCTGTCATAGAGCGTGTAGAGCGAGGGGGTCGCCAGCGCAACGGGCAGGCCGTTACATGCGCCAAAGAGATACTGGCCGTAACGGGCGGCGTTATCCGAACTGCCACGCGCCACGAGCATGATGAACTTCGGGCTGCGCTGGCGGATGACGGCGGCGATGTTTTCGATATTGGCGCGTTCCTCGTTCAGTAAGTGCCGCAGCACGTCGGGCTGTTCGAGGATTTCGGTCTGGAGGTGGGAATAGGTCATGTGGGTTGGGTGTCCGTTGTGTGTAGTGTTCGGTTCAAAACCGAGCGCTAAGAGTTCTCTGGAAACCCCTGAAGGGGTTGATGGGAATTGTACCCATGCGGGCAGGGAAACCCAATTGGGCAGGCGGCTGGTGGTGGCGGGAAGGATAAATTCTGTCGCCAATTCCGCCAGTTTCGCCAGGGCATGAAATTGTAACTCCAGTATAAAGCATTTCGCGGGGGAAAAGGTGGACAGATGTCCCTATTCTGAACTAGCTTGGCCTCAGATTCTGGCCTGGGGCACCGGTCGTTATCCCCACAGCGGGCTGATGCACTGAGGGTGAAGCTGATTGCAAAACGGTGGTACTCATAAACGCGCTGTGGTGGTGTTGTCAGCGGCGCTTGCGTTTCATGTGCGGGTCGTCATCGTATTCGTCCACGATTTCGCCATCGTCGGTGAGGCGGGCATAGCGCGCGTTGTCCTCGATGTAACGAGCCTCATGCTGGCGGTCGGCATAGAAACGCTCACGTTCCAGCGCTTCCTCAATGGCCTGGTCTTCAGCCTCGGCAGAACGCAGGTGCAGGTAGTGAAACAGCAGAATGACGCTCCATGCCGCTGTAAAAACGATATGCCCCCAGACGGGCTGTGACCAGAGGGCGCGCTCCGGGTAAAACATGAGGGGGTAGGGACGTGAGGCGAACTGTGCCCATAAGCTGATGTTGACGAGGACATAGGCAAACACGTGCAGACGGTGGCGGCGACGGCGGCGAAAATGACGGCGGATGCGGTAGTAAATATCACGTTCACGCTCGGACTCGAAGTAGGGGTGTGGCCCGTTCCACCAGCGCCAGAGGCCGCGCAGCATTCGCCAGGGCAGCCGCAGTGTCCAGACGGTGGTCGTCCACAGCAGGCCGCCTGTGAAAATGAGGGCACGGGTTGAACCACGCAGCGTCCAGCGGGTGCCGCGCCATGTCCAGCGGGCGCACTGCGCCAGTACACGCCATAACCCACGCAGGCCCGCCCGCCCGGCACGCGCCAGTGCTGTCAGGAAGTCGAGCAGGTAGTCGGTGATGGAAGGAATGTCTTCACGCTTGCGTTTGGGTTTAGCGTCGTACATGCCGATCTCCCCGTGTTATAGCTGAACGACAAGGGGCACAACCTTACCCTCTCTGTTTGCGAGGGTTGTTTCTTCGTCGTTTGAACGTGCGCAAAGTATACTCGTCATATAATACGCATGGATATACAGGAACGTCGCATGGATCGGACAGTGGAACAGAAAATCGGGCAGATGCTGATGGTCGGGTTTGAGGGGCTGGAACCGCCGGATTATATTCTGGAGTGGCTGGCGGAGGGGAAGATCGGCGGGGTGATTCTGTTTGCCCGCAATGTGGACACGCCGGAGCAGGTGGCGGCGCTGACGCAGGCGTGTCATGAGGCGGCACGGACACCGATTCTGATCGCCATTGATCAGGAAGGTGGCAGGGTGGCGCGGCTGCGGGTGGGCTTTGCGGAAAGCCCCGGCGCGATGGCACTGGGCGCGGCGGATTCTGAAGCGCTGGCCGAGCGTGTTTCGACGGTGCTGGCGCTGGAAATGCGGGCGCTGGGCATCAACTGGGCGCTCGCGCCAGTGGTGGACATCGCCCATAACGCCGAAAATCCGGTGATCGGCACACGGGCGCTGGGGTATGATCCGGCGCGGGTGGCGGCGCTGGCCACGGCTGAGATTCGCGGGTTTCAGCGGGGGAACATCGCCACCAGTGCCAAACACTTCCCCGGTCATGGTAATACGCCTGTGGATACGCATGTGGATATGGCGGTGGTGGGTGGGTCGCTGGATTACCTGTGGGAACACGATCTCGCGCCGTTCCGCGTGGCGATTGAGGCGGGGGTG
>JBGSXK010000539.1:0-18254 GCA_041751455.1 Anaerolineae bacterium | reverse complement strand
GTGTTTGATACAGCCCGCGCCGCTGATGTGGGTGATGTCGCGCACCTGACCGGGTTCAAATTCCCACCAGTCACTGTTGCCGCCTGTCGGGTCATAACTGGAAAGGCGCATTCGCTTCACACCGGGGCGCAGCAGCGGCAGCCCGGCCAGCGTACTCATACCAAGAACCATGTGCGGGTTATCCTTTCATGCCTGTCAGTTGAATGCCCTCGATAAAATAACGCTGCGCGAAGAAGAAGATCAGAATCATCGGCACCATGCTCATGACCGAAGCCGCGATCAAACGGTCATAATAAATCGTTGCGTACTGATCCTGGAAGAAGTTCAACCCCACCGACACCGGGAACAGTTCCGGGCTGGAAAGATAGATAAACGGCTCCAGAAAGCTGTTCCATGTCCACCAGAAAGTAAAAATGACGACGGTGGCAATCGCAGGCTTGCTCAGTGGGATAATCACATTCCAGATGACCTGCCACACATTCGCCCCGTCGATGCGCGCGGCATCCTCAAGCTCTCTGGGGATGGACGAAAAGAACTGGCGCAGCATGAAGATCAGAAAAGCGTTGCCAAAAAACGAACGGATAAACAGCGGCCACAGGGTATTGACCATGTTCATGCGTGTAAACAACTCGTACACAGGCACCATCGTCACCGGGAAGGGCAGCATCATGGTACTCAGCAGTACCAGGAACAGGATATTTTTGCCCGGCGCGCGCAGCCGCGCGAAGGCATAGGCCACCACCACGCACGATAGCAGATGGCCGATGATGTTCAGCACCACCAGCACAAACGAATTTCGGAAGAAAGTGGGGAAATAAGTCTCCGCGACTTTGGTTTGCAGCGCGTCAGTGTAACCATCGAAACGAAGCTGCGGGTACATGGCCCGTGTGAGCTGTGCCGGGTCTGCATCGAAAGCCTGCTGCACCGCGTCCTGTGGCACGACCAGCGCCATCTCGCGCGAGTCGCCCACCAGCGCCACCGAATACAGTGTGTCGCCTTCTTCAAAGCCATCCTGCACCCGGAAGGGGATGCGGCCATAAGTATCCCCACGCGCCCCGGTCAGCCCGCCGAGCTGTGCCAGCCGCAGGCTTTCCGCCTGCTCGACAGGGATCACCAGGCTCTCACTGGTGCCGCTCACCAGAATAATGACCTCGAACGGTGTGCCCTCAACAGGGGTGTACTCGCTCACCTGCATCTCGACCGCCCTCACAGGCTGGGGCTGGCGTTCACCCAGCCGGTCACGCGGGGCGGCAAAGGCGAATTGATCGAGAATCTCCTCATTGATAATCGGCTGCCATGTTTCCTGTGCCAGCAGGATGTAATGATGATCGCTGTCGCCCTCAATCTGCGACAGGCGCAGCTCCGTCTGGCCGATTTCAGCAAACCCCGCGCTGCTCACGGCGCTGGCCGGGACAAGCACAGCTTCAGCGGCGACCTCCGGCGGTGCGACCACCACCAGCTCGGATTCCGGCCCCACCGGGATAACCTGGAGTGTGCCTTCATCTGTGCTGATCTCCCGCCCGCGAAATTCAATGCCTTCAACAACAGGTGCAGCACGCCCTCCCCCATTGACTTCATCCAGCGGCAGCCGCAGCAGCGCATCCTGTAGCGCGTCAATCTCAGCAATGACCAGATTATCACCATCGCGCGAAACCGCAATCACTGATTTTGTCTCGCCCTCGACTGTCCAGGGCCGCACATTAAGCACCACATTGCCTACGGGCATGGCCTGTGCATCGCCCAACTGATCCGCCGCGACGGATTGCAGACCGTGCAGCCGGGCGCTGTCGATGACCGTCGTATAACGCCGGGTGCCAATGCGGATCACCTCGCGGGTTTGCCCGGCGATCTCCACCCGCCACAGATTAAAGCTGCGGTTGGTGCTGCCAGCGCGTACTTCCTGCCAGTGCTGCGGGATCCAGATGGGCGGGTCGCTGAAGATTTGCCAGGCAGGTTTAAAACTGGCCGAAATCATCCACAACATAGGCAGCAGCATAAATGCTGCCCCCAGCGCCAGGGCGAAATAACTCAGCATCAGGCGCAGGCTGCGCTGCCATGTCCTCGAAGTGCGGAACTTTTGCCAGTTGGAGGCCGTGCGCGCCGCCGCTGCCGAAACTCGTGTGGAGGTGGCCATCGTTACCTTTGCTCCGTCTCGTAATACACCCACACAGCCGATGAACGGATGACGAGCAGCGTAATCGCCATGATGATGAGAAACAGAATCCATGCCAGCGCAGAGGCATAACCCATCTGCACGAACTGGAATGCCCGGCGGTAGAGATTGAGCATATAAAACAGGGTAGCGTTATTCGGCCCGCCGCGCGTCATGACCCAGCCCGCATCGAACACCTGTAACGCGCCGATAATCGCCAGCACCACGTTGAAGAAAATCGTCGGGCTGAGCATGGGCAGCGTGACATTACGAAACTTCGACCAGCCATTCGCGCCGTCAATTTCTGCCACTTCATACAGGCTTTCCGGGATGCCCTTCAACCCCGCGAGGTAGATCACGATCTGCCCGCCCACACTCCACCAGCTCATGATGATGAGTGCGGGCAGCGCCCATGTTTCGCTTGTGACCCAGCCCGGCCCCCTGATGCCAAACCAGCTCAGCACCACATTCAGCAGGCCGCCTTCTGGACGAAAGACATACATCCACAATAGCGCTACCGCGATGCTGCTGAGGATGGACGGCAGAAAGAAAATGGTGCGCCAGATGTTCACGCCGCGCAGTTTCTGTGACAGCACCATCGCCAGCGCCAGCGCGATCATCGTCCCCAGTGGGACACTGCCCAGCGCGTACAGCAGCGTCACCTTCACCGACTGCCAGAAGGCCGCGTCATTGAGGATGCGCTCATAATTGCGCAGCCCCACCCATACCGGCGGCGACAGCAGGTTATAATCCGTGAACGACAGATAGAATGAGCGCAGCATGGGATACCCCAGGAAGACAATGAAACCGATGATCCAGGGGGTGATGAGCATGTAAAAGAGCAGCGCTTCCCGCTGTGCCAGGGTGGGCCGCCAACTGAATTCGCTTCGCCCGAACATGGTGACTCCTCGAACAACCGGGGCGAGCCATAGACTCGCCCCGCGACTGATAAGCTTAAACTGAAGCAGTGAAACTTAGCTGGATGTACCAGACTCTGCGGATTCTGCCAGACACGCATCGGCTTCTGCCGCCAGCGCGTCCAGTTCGGCGGAGAGATCAAGTTCGTCGCCGCCCTCGCTCAGTGCCCGCTTGAGCAGGTCGCCCGCCGGGGTAAAGACACACGGGCCATAGTAGGGATTCAACTGCTCGTCCAGTTGATCCAGATACTCAGCCTCGGCTACATACACACCCCAGTAAGGATCATCCACGCGCTGGAGTTCTTCCGAGACGGCACGGTCTGCGCTCAGCGCCTTCAGGGCGAAGACACGCTGCCCCGGCTCGGTGGTCAGCCATTTCAGCAGCAGCCAGGCTTCATCAGGATGTTCGGACTGTGCATTAATGCCCCAGCCCATCCACATCACCGCGCTGCGATGCCCTGCCGGGCCACTGGGGATAGGCACCACACCCCAGTCGAGGTTCGGCGTGTCGTTGAACACATCCTGCCACCACGGGCCGTGGAAGGTAACACCCATAGCGATTTTGCCATCCTGGAACATCTGCACCCTGCCACCCTCTGTCCCGCCAATCACAGTTTCGGAGGGGGCAACATGATGCGTATGCACCAGATCACGATACCATTCCCACGCCTCGACAGCAGCATCGCTGTTCAGGTGGCCGGTGGTGGTGGTGCCGTCTTCGCTGATGGTATGCGCATCCCAGGAATACAGGTAGCTCTGGAAGCCGCGCCACCAGCCGTCAGTAATAATATCCACACCCCACTGCACCACGTTATCCGGGTCAAAGTCCGGGCTGGTCGCGTTATTGCCGTTGGCATCCACCGTCAGCTCCAGCGCGATGTCGAGCATATCCTCATACGTCCAGCCTTCTTCCGGCAGGGGGATGCCTGCGGCTTCGAACAGGGCGTTGTTGACATAGAACGAGTTCACACTATAGTCTTTGGCGATAGCCACCGGTTCGCTCTGGTAGAAGCCCTGATTGAACACGCCTTCGTAGAAGATTTCGGCCGGGTCAAAGCCTTCTTCACCTTCGATAAAGGGGGTCAGCGGCAGGAAACCGCCTGCCTGCGCATATAACGGAATCCAGGATTCGCCTGTGGCGATCAGGTCGGGCGCGGTGCCGCTGGCGATCATCGTCAGGCGGCGGGTGTTCTGGTCGTCACCGATGTTGGGTTCGGCCACCACTGTAATACACGGGTACTCCTGGCTGAAGGCCGCCAGCACCTGGTTCATATATTCCACACGGTCACCGCTCGACCAGTCATCCAGCCGCAGCGTGACCGGGTCGCCAGCGCATTCACCCTGCGCCTGAACCCCCACCAGCGAAATCGAGATCAATAGCAAAATCAGTAAGGGTAAACCCAGTTTACGTACCATGAAAAATCTCCTTTTGACGAGCCATTCTTTTTATCTTCGTAGGATGGGGTGCGTTAATCGGCTTGAGGCTCCTCCTTTACCAGATCATGAGTCAGTTGTCTGTATCAATACTGGAGAGTTGTCTGTACAAATAGTGTAGAAACTCTGGCTGAACTTGTCAAGAAATCACTCTGCACGGCAGCGATCCCACATTTTCTTGACAGCCTGTGGGCAGGAGAATACACTAAAGCTAAACATTTACATTTAAATGTCCAGTCCTTTACAGCGAATAAACTGACCGAAAACGGGGAGGATTGCGGCCTGTGAGCGCTCATCACCGGATTACCATTGACCAGAATGTCGAATATCTGAAGCGTTACGCGTTGTTGGAGCGTGCCTGTATGCGTACCCTGGCAGGCTGGCTGCCGGGGGTGCCACACTGGGAAGCGAAAAACGAATTTGGCCTGCACATCTGGGAAAGCGCCGATGCCGCTGATGAACTGCGTGCCCGCCTGCGCGAACTACGCTGTCACCAGCCGGAGCGCCACATCAGCCCGCTGCTGGAAAGCGTATCGCGTGAGCTGGATTACGGCCAGGACACAGCCGAAATCATCGCCACAGTGTACGGGGTCATCAAGAGCGAGCTGTTGCAGGCCTACCGCAGCCATGCCGATACCACCTGGGCAGATTTTGACCGCCCGACCGTCAGGGTGATTGAGCGGCTCATCGCCGTGACCGAGCGTCAGGTGGCGTGGGCAGACAGCTTTTTCCCACAGGTCGAGTCGCTCTATCCCGGCTGGCAGCCCTGGCGTGACTTCATCGCCGGGCTTTTGCAGGCCGACGGCGGTGTCACTGGTACCGGAGAGCATCCGGCATCCCCCGCCCGCCCCTCCCAGCGGGAACTGCTGCTGCCCTGGAAAACCTGCCAGCGAATGCCGGACTGGCCTGTATTTAACCCGGATCAGGACTTCGAGCCAGACCGCAAAACCAAGCCAGAGGCACATCGCCTGTGGCGCTTCAAACATTACCTCAACGAGATGACCGCCGCCGAAACACTGGGTTCGATTCTGTGGCTGACCCCGGAAATGCCCTGGGAATATCAGCATAATGTCGCGCGCCATCTGTGGGACGAGATTCGGCACAGCCAGCTTGGGCAGATCCGCGTCCAGCAGTTGGGCCTGCGGATCGCCGATGTGCCCCAGGTCGTCCAGATTTATAACGTCATGATGACGCTGCCTGCCGTAGACCAGTATGCGCTGCTTACCACCGTCATTGAACCCAACGGGATGCCAGAGAAAACCACCAACCGCGATCACTGGGAGGAAATGGGGGACGATATTTCGGCGGCGGCAGTCAGCTATGATTGGAGTGACGAAAACTTTCATGTGCGCTGGGGCAAAAAATGGACTCCGGTCTTGCTGGCAACCTATGGCTACCATGAAACACCGGAGGAAATCGCCCGGCGCACCGAGGACTGGCTGCTGGAAAACACGCCCGTCAGAATGCAGCAGAAGATGGCGCTGGAAGCACACGACACACCCTGAGCATACCGTCGCGCAGAAAAGAATGTGATGGAGAAAATCTGATGATAAAGGTCTTGCCTGCCTCCCGCAGCCCTCACCAGCAGGCCCGCGTCGATCATGCCTCCCGCTATTTAAAACGCTGCTACGTGGCCGAACGCCAGTTGATGCGCACCCTCGCCGCGTGGTTCGTGGGGACCAGCCAGTGGGACATCAAGCGCCAGCTTGCCCAGGATATGTGGGAAACCTCGCGCCATGCCGACGCGCTGCGTACCCGCATTCTGGAGCTGCGTCACCCCCGCCGTGATGTCGATAAAAAATATGACAGCGCAGTGCTGGCGTGGCTCGCGGAATGTGCTAAAGCCACCAACCCACAGGAATTTGTCGCGGGCATCTATGGCGCGCTACTGCCAGAGCTGCACCGTGCTTATCAGAATTACCTTGACCAGACCGATCCCCTGGACGATGCGCCGACGGTATACCTGCTGCGCCACATCATCGCCGACAAACACGGCCAGATTGCACGGATGCGGGCGCTGGTCGCTCAGGTTGCGCCCGGTGAGTTTGAGGCCGCTGCGGACTGGCAGGATTACCTGCAACTGTACGCCGCCAGCATTGGCGGTGTGGCCGGGCAGGGAGATGTTTCTGCTGCCCCGCTTGCCCACCCCTGTGCCGGGCGGTCAGCCTATGCCATCCCCCGCCAGGTGCAGCGTGATTCCCGCTGGCGACCCGCTCTGTTCCACCTGCCGCACGAAAACAAATATGATGCGGAAGGTCGCCGCGCGTGGCAGCGTATCGAACAGCTTGATAAGCGCGTGGCAATGCAGGTCTGGTCAGCCATCAGCCACTTCAACGAAATCTGGGCGGCGGAGGTGGTGGCCGCCTCATTGTGGGATTTCGAGCGCGAACCCTGGGATTTTTATCTCGATCTGGCGCGTTGGGCATGGGATGAAGCTCGCCACAGTACGATGGGTTATCGCGCGCTGGAAGGCTGGGGCTGGGATGTGCCCGATCTCATCCCCTGGGGCAACGCCCTTTACAATGCACTGGGGCCGATGCCGCCCATCCAACGGCTGGCGCTGCTCTATTACTACGAGGAAGGGCTGCTGCGCGCCGGGACAAAACAGGTTGAGATCAGGATTCTGGAATCGGCGCAGGATGATGGCGCGGTGCAGGACATGGATTTTGACTGGGCAGACGAGGCCATTCACGTCAGTTACGGTTTTAAGTGGCTGCGCCATCTGTTAGGTGACGATCAGGCCGGGCAGGAGGAATTACGGCGGCTGACCGACGAGGCGCGCGCGATCATGGCCGGGTATGTGCTGGCGCACAAAGATGCGCCAGAGGCCGCGCTGGCCCCTTACTTTGACCGCCTGCACACGGTCATCGGCGGGATGCTGCGCGAAATCCCGGACGATGGCCTTCATATTCAGTGGGCACCCATCGTCGCTGACGACGACGTACTCAAAGAGTTCTGACCATGCCCTGCACCGTGCGTCTCATCAGCTCTGGTCAGCAGTTTGAGGTGGCCGAAGACGAGACGATTCTGGAAGCCGCCGAGAATGCAGGTATCCTCCTGTCCTATAGCTGCCGCAGCGGAACCTGCCGCTCCTGCATGACCCGTGTGGTGACGGGCTGCGCGGAGCATGACCCGGAATACGCCGACGAGCTGAGCATCGACGCGGCGGAAATCGCCGACGGCTATCGCTTGTTGTGCAGCACGTTCGCCTGCTCCAACCTTGAGCTGGAGCGTTAAAGACTTAAGGCGTGTTGCCCAGCACAGGATCGCGCCGCTGGAACGGGACAAGCAGGTTCGACAGCAGCGTCAGGTTGCGTTCTGCGCTTTCGACTTCGCGCAGCGCAGCGCCAATCACTTCCGCGCTCAACAGGCGGCTGCTGTCCTGGCAGGCAGCGCGGAACTGCGCCAGCGCCGCGTTAATGTGCGTTTGCGCGTCAATCAGGCCGGTGGCGGTGGGTGTGAATCCCGGTTCGATATTCAGGTCAGACGGGCTGAAGCCCACCAGCACAAAATCATCGGGAATATTGTTACAGGTGGCTGGCCTGCCTGCATCAAGCGCCCGCCAGCGCCCGCCGATTTGCCCCAGAACACTGTTGGCACGCTGGATATTCCGCCGCAGCAGGGTAGTCAGACGGCTGTAGGGGAACAGATACGACGCATCCGGCACCTGCGAATACCCGCGTGGGATACCGACTTCCCACGAGCCTGTCCAGTAGAATTTGCCGCCAATCTTGAACTGCAACCAGAAATAGCCTCCTTCCTGCGAGCCTAACCGGCCTGTGACTTCGACCGTGGCGAAGGTGCGTACCGGGCTGGGGACGCGCGTCGAGGGATCAACGATCCCCTCGTAAACATAAGTATCAGGCCCGATGACAATGGTCGGCCCTGCGGAACGGGCAATCGGTACTGCCACCACGCCATCCACCGGCAGCTCCAGGATATTCCCTGTCCAGATCAGCAGCCGGGCCGCCACCCAGCCATAAGTAACCCCCTCGCGTGTAAAGTCAGCCCGCGCGCCGGGTTCCAGCGCGCCCTCATACGCGATCTGGATCCAGTCGCCATCCAGTGTCCGTCCGGTAGCACGATACGCGCCGCCGTAAGGCAGCACCGCCAGCCGTTCCCACAGTGTACCGGGGCCAGCCCGCAGCACCGCGTTATCCTGCGGCGTGACATAAACCGGGTTCACCTGCGCATAGAGGCCATGAACCGGCAGCAGTAAAAGCAGGATGAGGATGAGCATGTGTTTTTTCATCAGATAATTTCCTCTACACTTACTGCGTCGGGGTCAGGGTGATGGTGGGCGATGGCGTGGGCGTGGCGACGCTGCCATCGCCATACGAGCCGGCTTCGTCCGACCAGCCGATAAGTTCCAGAATCCCGGTAGTCAGGTCAATGACTTCTCCACTGGCCACGCTCAGGATCATAGTATGGCCTCCAACACCCTCTCTGGCCTCGTCACGCGGCAGCGGCGCTTGCAGCGCGATATAACGGCTGTCGGGTGACCAGGTGAACGGCCCCTCATACAGTCGTGCCCCGGTTTCCGGCAGGCAGTAGGTGCGGGTGTGGCCTGTATAACTGTCCCACACCGCAATCTGCTGTGCGCGGGAGCTGGTCGCGTAGACACGGTAACGCCCATCGTTCGACCATACACCTTCGCTGATCTGGCCGAGCCTCTGGTTACGGATTCCGCCCAGATCAATCTGATAGGTGAGTTGCCGCACTGTATTGCTGTCGTTAAACGAATAGAAGAGGCGATCTCCGTACGGGTGCCATTGGGTATTCACGCTGGCCCCTTCGGCCTGGGCGAACTGGTGATACTGCCCGGTTTCCGTGTGGTACAGATAATACTTGCTGCCCGTGCCTGTGCCTGTGTTATAGGTGGTGAAGACCACCGCCCACGGGCCAGCGGGTTGGCGGCTGACCAATTCGGTAGGCAGCGTGTTGATGCTGACTTCGGGAATCCAGGGTCGTGGGTCGGGAAACACGTTGAGGACATCGCGCAGGTAAGCATTGCGGTAGGTTGTAGCGCCGCTGGCCTGCGTGACCGGGATTTGCGCCTGCCATTCCAGCACATCCGCACCCGACCAGTAAAGGTATTGGGGCACGGGTGTGAGCGGTTCGGGCGTGCGCAGATCCCACAGGATGCGCGGATCGCTACCGTCCGGGCGCGTGATATAGATCAGGTCATAAGTGCGCGCGAGAATCCAGCTTCGATCTGCCGAGAACTGGCAGTCCACCCCGCGCGTACACTGAATTACCTCCTGCGCTTCCCGCCGCCGTCCAGTCTCCGGCTCCACAATCCACACCGGGCCGTCGCTGAAAGTAGCATACAGCACCCCGCGCGCGTCATAGCCGAGTGGCGGGCTGCTGACCGGGTAGAGTGTTTCCGCCGGGCAGAACTCCTGCATGGTCATGCCAGCGCTGTAGACCATGTCCTCTGGCCGCGGAAAGAGCGTCTGGCGCGGTGTAGGGGTCAGCGTGGGGCGTGGCGTGCCAATCGCGCCGTAGGTCGGCGATGGCGTGGCCTGCGCGTAGATGAGATTCGCGTCGGCAAGCTGCGCAGCAGCGGTCGCCGTCAGGCGGCTCATCAGCGTGTCATAGGTGACGATCATGCGGTAGATGATAAGTTCCCCTGGCAGGCTGGACGCAGCCACCAGCTCTCGGTTGCGGCTGAGGATGGCCGTGCCCAGTGCGCGGCCTTCGGTAAGTTCGAACAGCTCATAAACTGGCCCCAGTGGGGTTTGCTCGCGCACGGGCTGCTGGTAATCGCCGCTGGAGCGCTCGCCAGTCCGGCTGTCAATGAACATAGTCACCCCCAGCGCTGGGTTAAATTCCAGCGTGGCCGGGATTTCGCCGATGCCTTCGCACAGCAGTACCGCCAGTTCCAGCGTCTGCTCTGCCGATGCCCCCGCCGTGAGCGTGCGCCAGATATCGGAATAAGCCTCTGTCTCAGCGGGATAACGATCCAGCAGACACTGCGGCACTTCGCCCTCCGGGATGCCTGTCGCCGCGAGGCGATCCGGGGTCGCCGTCAGTTGCAGAAGCCGTTCAACCTCGCTCGCCGTCTGCGGTGCTGCGTCACAGATGCGCAGCGTAAGCTGGTGCAGGCGGTCGCCGCGCAGGCGGTAAAGCAGCCGTTCCCACAGTTGCAGGAAACGGCCGGTATGATCGGGGAAGGCCTCGGCGATGCAGGCCGGCAGGCCGCTGACGGCGTACTCTGCCCCATACACCCGCTCTGGCTGCGAGTCCGTTCGCCCCTGTCCAGACACAAACGCGGTCACATCATCCACCCATCCGTACTGCCGCTGGCCCGCAGGCGGCAGGTCATCCCCGGCGATCAGCGCCCTGAATCCGCTCTGGTAATCATAAAGCGCGATCTCGTTGCCGGGCGCATACGGGCCATAGCTGTTGCTGGAATAGACCACCAGGAAGCGTGTCCAGGACGGATTGGCGTAAATCTCGGACAGGCTGCTGCCGGGGGTGCGCCCGAAATTCACCTGATAACGCTCGTGGGTGGCCAGGTCCACCACCTCGACATAACCTCCGCCATCAGAATGATAACCCTGTGTCATATAACGGTAGCCATCGGCAGAGGTGGCGACAATCGAGCCGCTTAACTGCACCACTTCACGCCGCAGCACTTCCCCGGTGGTGATGCTCCACTCGCGCCATTCTGTCCCGGCCAGCGTGATGATCTTCTGGCTGTCATCGCTGAAGAAGAAGCGATCAAACACCCGTGAATACCGCAGGTCTTCCGCCAGCACGGTATTGGTCTGGGCATGGATGCGCTGGAAGTCGCTGATGATAATTTCGCCGGATTGATCGTAGGCCAGCACCCGATTTTTCGCCTGACGGCTGTAACCGCCGATGGCGCGCAGGGCAGGTAAAAAGCGGCTGATCTCGTTCCCGCTTTGCAGGTCATAACGAATCATGTACTCATCACCCTCATTGCGGCGCATGAGCAGTTCCGTGCCGTCCGGGCTGAGGACAATCTGCTGCGCGCCGCCGGACGCGAACATAAATCGCCCCAGCCGCTCACGCTCATCATATATAAACAGCAGCGCCAGCACATTATCAGGGGTAGTCGCCGGGGGCAGCAGTAAATCCACCAGTGTCACCGTCAGCGGGCGGTTGCCATAACGCTCGCTGCGCCGGTAATCCCCCAGAAACACCGACAGCAGCGGCACACTGCTGCGCGAAGCCTGCCCGCCGATGACCCGCGCCGCAGAGCCAAGCTCTAACCCGCCGATTAAATTCAGATCGCTCTGTGTGAGCGCCGTATTCATCGGGATTTCGACCAGCGCCTGCCGGGTCGTATCGACCTGAAGCAGCGTATCGGTAGTCACCGGGCGCACATACACGCGATCATCACGCAGGCTGCGCCAGGTTGTGAGAGGGTCTTGTTCATAACGCTGTGTGGGAATTTCGTACTGTGTTTGCAGCGTCAGCGCATTAAGCACCTGCAAACGAGCGGGCAGCGCAGCGACGATATTATCGTCCGGCGTAAAGACAAAGCCGTTGGGATAATCGAACATCTGCATGGCGCTGACACCGTTGGGCAGGGTCGAAGCGCCTTCGCCGCGCGCGGCGGGCAGATGCCATACCCAGGGATAGGTGATGGTGTCATTCTCGGTACGGCGCAGGGCGGGCGGCGCGGCATAAATAGCATAAAACAGCAGCGTGGTGTGATCTCTGGAAAAATCAATTGGCCCAATGATCTCCTTCGCGCCATTCAGCTCGCGTACCAGACTCGCCACCATTTGGTCAGTTTCCATATCCCATAATTCGATGGTGAGGTCATAAATTACGGCCAGCCAGCGCCCATCGCTGCTGAAGGCGATGTCGCCATAGCTGCCGCGCTCATGCAGCACGCTGCGGGTCGTATAATCCTCCGCGTTAATCACCAGCAGGCGGTTATACGCGTCCACCACCGCCATTTGCTCACGAGCCTGATCGTAAATAATTTTCCGGGGCAGCGCCCGCCCGATCTCGCCCTCGATCACAAAGGCGATTTCCGGGGTGGCAGTGGCAGTCGCCAGGCTGCTGCCCGCCGGATCGCCCTGGCCGAGTACCAATGATGCAGTGAATAACAGGAAGAACAGGAAAGCCAGAAAGTAAGTTCGGCGCATGAGGTTGTCTCTCAGGAAATGTTTTATAAACTCATTCTATAACGGTCTTGCAGATTAAGCCTACGCTCGCAAACGGTTAACCAACGCATACCCTACGCTTAAGCTACAGATTTTTGAACAGGCGTATATAGTAGAAATAAATATGTTTAGCAGGATGGTTTTATACTGATGCGTATTTTAACGATTGTAGTGCTTATCCTGATATTCTGCGCGGGTGATATGGCACAGGCCGAAGACTGTCTACCTGCAACGGGCGACCCTGTGCGCATCGGGGCGGTGTTTCCCCCCGCGACGCTGCTCAACACCGCAGTGGCCGATCCTTACCGGGGCGTGCTGGCGATGACCACAGCCATTAATGCCTGCGGTGGGATTCATGGCCGCCCTGTCGAGCTGATCTATGTGCCGGCGGCCAATATTGTCGAAGCCGAGGCAGCGGTTGCCAGCTTACAGGGGCAGGTTCCGTTGATTGTGGGCAGCGGCCTGCCTGTCATCAGCGAAGTGCTGGCCGCGCGCGCCTCCGCCAGCACGTTCTTCTATTGGGAAGTGAGCGAGGCGCTCGATCACCCGCACGCCTATGCCCTCTCACCGCGCCCAAATCATGCCCAGCTTGGCCGACAGGCCGCCGCGTTTGTGGAAACAGAAATCACGACGCTGCTGGACGAGGGGCAGGTCTTAAGGGTCGGGATCATCCATGAAGATCTTCAGCGTGCATCCGCCATCGCACACGGGGTCAGCGACAGGCTCAACCAGCCGCCGCTGATGCGTGAGGCCTATGCCAGCCGCCAGAGTGACGGTTATCGGCTGGCGGTGCGGGCGCGAGAAGAACGCATGAATGTGATTGTGCTGGCGGCTTTTGAAAGCGGGGCAGACCGTTTGTGGTATAACATGCGCCAGGCAGATGCCAATCTGGCCGCGTGGGTGCAGGTGGGTGGCAGCCAGTACCGGCAGGATATTTGCTGGCGCATCGGCAATACCGACAGCCTGATTTCCGTCACTGCGCTGGGTGCCGTGCCAGAAGCCTATCGCCAGCAGACACTAGGATACCTTTACGAGCAGTACCATCAGCATTATATGGAAAAGTTTGGTATGCAGCCCGCAGAAAGCGCTGACCTCGCCGCGTCGGGGATCATGCTGCTGTTGCGGGCAGTGCTGCCTGCGCTAGAGGGTGCATATACGCCGGAGAATCTTCACATTGCCAGCCAGCAGGCCAGCACGGTACGCGGGCTGATGGGCGAAGGCTGGCAGCCAGACCCGGAGACATTGGTGAATGACGCGGCAGTGGCCATCATCCAGCAGCGCCAGAAGGGGGCCTTCTGCACGATTGCGCCGGACTATGCCGTGACGTGCAGCCTGCCGCTGCAAAGCTTTCCCACCTGGCGTGAGCGGGTGCGGACGACGGATTGTTAGATCGGGATTATAGAGAGGGGTCGTCGTGAAACGCTATTCTGCTTTTATACCTTCGCTGGTGCTGCTGCTGCTGGCCATCCTGATGGTCGCGGCGGTTCATGCCCAGCCCCCTGGCGACCCGGATGCCGCGCTCCCCGGTGAAACCATTACGGGGATTGTCGAGTTTGAAGGGGTTCGTGTCTACTCCGGGCCGGATTTCGCCTATGATGTGATCGGTGAGCTGCGCCAGAATACCTCGGTAGAGGTGTGGGGGCGGCGCGGAGATTTTATCTATTCCTGGACGGGTGAACAATGGTTGGAAATCGGTTTTGAAGGCGAAACTGCCTGGGTGTATGCACGTATGCTCCGCACCAGCATCCCCTTCAACAGTATCCGTCCCACCGGGCGACCCCTGCCGCGCAACCGCAATGGCCGCGTGCCCCCTGTGTTTGACCTCAGTGATGACGTGTGCGATTCATGGGTGGGCGAATTCACCCGCACGGGCGACTTTGCCAGTGGCGATGAATACCTGACCGTGACCTATCCCGAACTGCCCGGCGCGAATATCTACAGCGTGATTGTGATCTCGCCCTTTGGTGACCGGACTGCCCATGACAGCCTCACCACCACCGCGCGCATTTATCTGGATAACCTCAACCGCACTGGCGGTACGTATACCTGGCGGGTAGCGCCCTACTATACCTACTCCACCGTGCGTAGGGAATGGCAGCAGATTTGCCTGCTGCAAACCGGAGGCACATTTGAGGTGCCGCGCCCCATCGCCCCTCCACGCCCAACCCGCACCTTCCGTTATTTCTATGGCCGCGTCTACGAACCCACCGCGACCCCACCGCCGCTGATGCCTTAGCAAGTGTGACGTTTGCTTTCCCCTCTACCATTTTTGGTAGAGGGGATAACTACAGATTCGGGAAAGGTGAGGTGAGTGCGGAAACACTTTCCAAAGGTCAATGCCGCTAGCCGGTGAGAGTCGTCTGGCGCGACGGTGGGAGAATGCGCCGCCGTGTGTTTCCCATACTCTGATTGACGAGCCGGAACAGAAGCTGCGCGTTGAGGGCTTTGGAATACGCCTGCCGAATCTGCGATTGGGTGTAGATGCCGCAGGGCTGCATAGCCTCAATCGCGGTGTTGATGTCATCGACAGCCTGCTGCAAACGCCGCACCTGCTGGCGAAGTTCCGGCAGCTCAATAATGTCCTGCGCGCTGTACCCGTAATAACCATAATTCCCGGCAGGCGGCCTGCATTCCAGCGTTTCCCCCTCCGACAATAAACGCCAGTAACGGGCGACCTCAGCCGCCATCTGATCAATGGGCACAATAAATTCGGTCAGGCGGTCAATCTGGGCAAGCTGCTGCTCTGGTGTGATGTAGGCAGGGGCAGCATAACGGCCATCGGCAGCATATTCCGGGCTGATGGGCACCTGTAGCAGGTCGCTGCGGGTGCTGGTGAGAAATTGGCTCACCCAGCCCACCGTGCCCCGATAATTAACTTTGAGCCATTGCAGATTAGGGGTGCGCTCCATCACCGGCAGCGTGAAATAGACCGGGATGTCCTCCAGAATCTGCCCGCCGCGTTCCGGTGCTGTCCGTAACGCAACAGTCCCGATGGTCAGCACCGCGTAACCCGTATCTGTGACCGGAACAGGGCCAACAAGCCCGGTGACAGAGTCCGTGATAGGCAGGCGGGCCACTTCAAACGTCAGCACGACCAGATCACGGGCGATCCAGCCAATCGCTTCGGGATTGACGGGGCGGCGTACCTCAATCCATTGGCCGTCGATATTGCGCCCCACCGCCATCAGGCTTTGATTCTGAAAGATGGAACTGACAGCGGGTGATTCTTTATCTGGCAGTGTGCGGATGTAGGCGCTCTCCACCATGACCTGAACCACATAATCGGTATCTGAGGATTGCGCGAGGCTGGTCGTCGTATAAAGCAGCAGGAAGAAGCATAGAAAAAGCGATTTTTTCATGACATTTTATCCCGATGAGCTGCCGTTATTCCCATGATTGTATTACAGGACGTACCCAACGGACTTAACGATTTTCCTACGATCACGCTACCATACGGAAGGCATTTGCGATGAGGCTCTGTCTGCCGTGCTGTCACGCTGCGCGGCCTGCCCATTCAAAACCTATTGACAGGGACTCCCCATTTCTGATAACTTGTGATGAGAAGTTCATACACAGGATAGCCCTCATGACTCATGTTCTGCCTGCGTATCAAGCCAATGCTCGCACCGCAGATGATGATGTGCTGCCACTGGACAGCGCCCGCGCCATTGCACGTTTCTTTCAGGTTCTGGCCGACCCCACGCGCGTCCGCATCGTAAAAGCGCTGGCGGAGGGTAAATGGTGTGTGACCGATCTTACCCAGGCATTGGGCATGGATCAGCCCGCGGTATCCCACCAGCTTAAATACCTGCGTGAGTTAGGGCTGGTAAGCTGGACCAAGCACGGCAGGCATGTCTATTACGCGCTGGCGGACGAGCACCTGCGCGAGATTCTGGTCAGCAGTATCGAACATCTGAAATGCGCACCCCCGGCGCTTAATGGCCGCGGGTAGGTTTTAACGCTCTGGCGTCAGGCGGCTGACAATGCGCCGGTGAATGGGCAGCTCCTGCTCATCGTCATGCTGACTATGGGTGTGGTGTGGATTGCCATCACTGGGTATACCCTTCAGAATCGGCAGTTCCAGCGTGAAGGTTGCCCCTCTGCCCAGCACGCTCTCCACATAAATCGCCCCCTGATGGGCTTCTACAATCCACTTGGCAATCGATAACCCCAGGCCGGAACTGAGTTCGCCGTCGCGTGTGCGCGAGGGGTCTACCTGATAAAAGCGGTCAAAAATATGCTTCTGGTCTTCTGTGTTAATGCCAATACCGGTATCCGTCACGGAAATCAGCGCTTTATTTCCCTGCGTAGTGAGGTCGAGCGTGATGCTGCCGCCATCGGGTGTGAATTTGATCGCATTGCCGATCAGGTTGAGCAAAACCTGTTTCATCCGGTCAGGATTGCCAGAGATGCGCACAGGCTCGACGCGCTTCACCGCCAGCCCCAGATCACGATCTTTGGTCAGCACCCGGCCCTGGCGATAGGCTTCCATCACGATGGTATCCAGATCAATCGCTTCCATATCCAGCGTCAGCCCGCCATAATCGGCGCGTGCCAGCAGCAGCAGGTCATCGACCATGCGTGACATGCGCCTGGCCTCACTCTCAATCGCCTCCAGCGACATCTCATCCGCGCCATAACGTTTAATCAGGTCAAGGTTGCCGCGAATAGCCGTAAGCGGGGTGCGCAGTTCGTGCGAGACATCGGCCACAAAACGCCGCTGAAGGCCGAAAAGCTGCTCCAGTCGTTCCATCATCTGGTTAAAGACCGAGGTCAGCCGTCCCAGTTCGTCCATCGGCCCCTGCCAGCCCAACCGGGTGCTCAGGTCATCCGTCTGAGCGATCTTGCCCGCCGCTTCGGTAATCTGCTCGATAGGTTCCAGCGCCTTGCCAGACAGCCACCAGCCCAGCACTGCCGAACCCAGTACGCCTACCGCACCGCTTGCCACCATGACCAGCAGCATCCGCTCCCGCGCCTCGATGACAGTATCCAGCGGCGCAACTACCTGCACATTGGCAAATAACTGGCCGACAGAAACGACCGGGCGCGTAAGGACACGGAACTGACGGCCATTAATGATGACATTGCTCTGCTGCGGGTCAATACTGCCCAGCGCCGCTGGGTCGAGTGCCAGTTCGTAGCCATCAATATTATTCGACGATTCAGCCAGGAATGGCTCTGGTTGGCTGCTCAGGTCCCACACCTGCACCCCCACACCCGACGCGCGGAACAGATCAAGCGGGGGAAGCAGTATCTCCCGTTGGTTGGGTGGGCCAAAGCCGCCTGACTGCCGGATGCGGCTGTTCTTAATGACCAGTTCTGCCGTCTGGTTGAGCGTACTATCGACGGTATCCACCAGCGTATAGACCATCAGGTTATACACCAGTGCGCCGAAAACCACGATAATGATCGCCAGCAGGCCGCCATACCAGAAGATGAGTTTAGTGCGGATGCGCATTAACTGTATTACTCCTCGCGCAGGACGTAACCCACCCCTCTGACGGTATGAATGAGGCGGCTATCACTTTCCTGCTCGGTTTTCTGGCGCAGGTAGCGTACGTATACTTCGATAATATTGCTCTCGCCACCGAAGTCGTAATCCCA
>JBGSXK010000538.1:0-6564 GCA_041751455.1 Anaerolineae bacterium | reverse complement strand
TGCAGGTGCTGGCCGGGGATGCTACCATGCTCTTTTACATGACCGAGGAAGGCACAGAAGGCAAGCGGGCGTTTTTAGAAAAGCGCAAACCAGACTTTAAAAAGTTCCCGCGCCGCCCCTGATCTACTCTATTATTCCCTGTGCCCTCTCACCTCTGTTTGGTGAGAGGGCATAACGCCGCAGGAAACCCTATGCAAGATTGGTTACTCGCCCGTAAAAACACCAGCCCCGACAAAATTGCCCTGGTCGCTGGCGCTGAGGCGGTCACATATGAGCGGCTTCACTGGCTCACGCATGAGATCTCCGTCACCTTACAATCGCACATTTTTATCAGACCGGGCGATCATGTCGCTGTCTTGCTGCCGACGAGTCTTCGTTATGCCGCAGCCCTTTTCGCGCTGATGCGCGCAAAGGCGGTGATTGTTCCACTGAATACCCGCCTTACTGTCGAAGAACTGCGCTGGCAGCTTGAAAATGCTGATTGTACGGTGCTGATTTATGACCGTGAAACCGAGGCACAGGCCGTGCAACTGGCAAACAGCCGGTGCCGGGGCATCTTGCTGGAGGAAAGCACGCATGAAGAAGTGGATTCACTGACCTTTGTTCGTGCCCATGTCTCCCCAGACGATGAACACCTGGCAGGCGAAATTGACCTGAAAGCATCTTTTGGCATTATCTATACCTCTGGCACCAGCGGCAAACCTAAAGGCGCGGTGCTGACCTATGGCAATCTGTTTTATAGTGCACTGGCTTCCGCTTATCACATCGGTCACCTGCCTGACGATAAGTGGCTGTGTGTCCTGCCACTTTATCATGTCGGTGGACTGAGTATCTTAATCCGTGCCGTACTGTATGGCATCACGGTTGATCTTCGCCGCAGGTTTGATGCGGAGGAGATCAATTATGCCCTTACGCATGATTCGGTCACGCTGGTATCCCTGGTGCCGACCATGCTTTACCGTTTGCTGGATACGCGCCGTGAGTCGTGGTCGAGTCGTCTGCGGTTGGTGCTGGTTGGCGGTGCGGCGGCTTCGGTGGATTTGATCGAACGCTGCGGGGAAGCCGGGATTGCCGTAGCAACGACCTATGGATTGAGCGAGGCCGCCTCTCAGGTCGCGACCGCGCCGCCAGAGGTGGCGCTGCGCAAGCCAGGGTCTGCTGGCAGGCCGCTGCTGTTCACGCAGGTGCGCATCGTAGATGAAGACGGGCAAGTCCAACCTGCTGGAGAATATGGCGAGGTGCTGGTGCAGGGGCCGACAGTGATGCAGGGTTATTATAATAATCCCTCTGCCACGGCGAGCGCGTTGGGGGATGGCTGGCTGCACACAGGTGATCTGGGGTATCTGGATGAGGATGGTGATTTGTGGATTGTGCAGCGGCGCAGCGACCTGATTATCAGCGGTGGCGAAAATGTTTACCCGGCAGAAGTTGAGGCTGTGCTGCGGGCACATCCGGCGGTGAAAGAAGCAGTGGCGGTCGGTGTTGTGGATGCAGAATGGGGACAAAAGGTGGCTGCTGTCGTGCAGCTTCAGTCTGGCTGCGTGCTGACAGAGGCCGAACTGCTGGCTTACAGCCGGGCACATCTGGCGGGGTATAAACAGCCTCGTCTGATCCGGTTTATAGATGAGCTGCCTCAGACGGCATCGGGCAAAATTGAGCGGAAAACCGTACAGGCGTTGTTCGGGGGTATATGATGCAGGAGAAGGTCGCTTTAAACTCAGTACTCTACAACATAGAGCGTGAGGGGCAGGGGGAAGCGCTGCTGCTGCTGCATGGTTTTACAGGCAGCGCCAGGAACTGGGCAAAGATTACGGCTGCTTTTTCTGCACATTTTCAAGTGATTGCGCCGGATTTATTAGGACACGGGGAGACGGAAGTCGCACCTTTAGTGGGGCGCTATGCCATTGAAGCTGCCGCACAGGACCTGATCACCTTGCTGGACAGGTTGGAAATCGAGCAAACTCATCTGCTTGGATATTCGATGGGTGGACGGCTGGCATTATACACCGCTGTGCATTACCCTCAGCGTGTGCTGTCGCTGATACTGGAAAGCGCATCTCCCGGCTTGAAAACTGCTGAGGAAAGAGCTGCCCGTCGCCGAAGTGATGAAATTCTGGCAGAGCGTATCGAGCAGGAGGGGATAGCAGCCTTTGTTGATTACTGGGAGGCGCTCCCTTTATGGCACAGTCAGAACCAGACGTTGAGTGAAGAAGCACGTGCAAAGCTGCGTGGGGAGCGACTGCGCCAATCACCCCAGGGATTGGCGCACAGCCTGCGCGGGATGGGCACAGGGGTGCAGCCTTCACTCTGGCCAGAACTGCCACAGATCAGGCTGCCTGTACAGCTCATCGCAGGGGAGTGGGATCGTAAGTTCGTTGAGATCAACCAGGAAATGCTAAGGCTGCTGCCAGATGCCCGATTAGAGATTGTCCCGCAGGCTGGTCATGCGGTTCACCTGGAAAACCCGGCGGCGTTTAAGCAGGTGATCCAGGACTTTCCTGGTTTTTCCTGACCCTATAAAAATGTGCTAAAAATTAATTTGTACGGCGCTTGTGCCAGTCTTTCGCGAACAGATTAAAATGCGTATTCTGGCGTGGGCTGGCCGCGATGACCTCCTCATTGAGCGTGACACCCAGGCCAATGCCCTGTGGGAGCGAGAAATAGCCGTCAATCACTTCAGGGACACCCGGTGCAGCCTCTTTGACATGGCTGTCGGCAAAGTCATTAAAGTGTTCCTGAATTTTAAAGTTGGGTGTGCAGGCGGCCAGGTGGAGCGCTGCTGCTGTCGAAACTGGCCCGCCGACATTGTGTGGGGCGATGAGCATATAATAGGTTTCTGCGGCAGCGGCCAGTTTTTTAGTGTTCAGAATGCCGCCAAAATGTGTGATGTCGGGCTGGAGAATATCGGCGGCTTGCAGTTCCAGTAGTTCGCGGTATTCGTAGGGTGTGTGCAGGCGCTCTCCAGTCGCTACGGGTATCCCCAGCGGCAGGACAGCCTGCTTTACCTCGCGCAGTGCCCGCAGATTCTCTGGCGGGACAGGCTCCTCGACCCAGGCAGGTTTAAAACGCGCCAGCTCGCGGATCATTTCCACCGCTGTGACAGGGTTAAAGCGCCCGTGCATTTCGATCAGCATTTCCACATCTGGCCCCACTGCATCATAAACCGCCTCGACCAGCGCAATAACATGATTTTTCTCGGCGCGTTCCAGTTCGTAGAAACCCTCGCCGAAGGGGTCAAATTTCAGGGCGCGATAGCCGCGCTCGACCACGCGCCGGGCGGCAGCATGGAACTCCTGCGGGGTGCGCTCGACAGTATACCAGCCGTTGGCGTAGGCCTTGATGTTATCCCGCACCGCGCCCCCTAACAGGCGGTAGACAGGCTGGCCGAGCGCCTGCCCGACAATATCCCAGCAGGCGATTTCGATCAGCGAGATGCCTGTCATCACGACTTCGCCCGCCCGCCCAAAGTCGCTGCGAAACATGCGCTGCGTCAGGCGTTCAATCTCGAATGGGTCGCTGCCCAACACATAACGGGGGATGCTCTCCTGTAAATAACCCAGAACAGTATCGGTGCGATTGAGCGGGCGCGCCTCGCCCACACCGACCAGCCCTTCGTCGGTTTCTACCTTTACAAAAAGCAGTTCGCGCCAGGGTGTTCCCATCACGAAAGGGGTAACTTTTGAAATCTTCATTTTATGGTTTCCATTTTGCAGGTAAACGTCAGTAGGTAGAAGTATGTGCTTAAGCTACTCTTTACGGAAATTTGTGCCCAACGCGGCAGGTGGGGCGACGTTAAGCGCTCGCAGAATACCGCCGATTCGCTTGCGCTGCTTTTCTGGCAGGGCGGCCAGTCTGCGTCTGACCCACTCTGTGTTGCCCGCGTTGACCAGCAGCAGCGCGAGGATCATGAGGGGGAACGGGGCGACCTGAAGCGCCTGCGACGGGATACCTGTCAGTACGGGTTGCAGTACGAGGCTGAGCCACTGCAAGAAAGCAAACAGATAGGCCCCGAAGGCTGCACGCAGAGGATGCCAGCCGCCGAAAACCGTGATCGCGAGGGCGATCCAGCCTATGCCATCCAACCCGGAAATCGTCCCCTGCCAGCCAGCCTTGACACTGAGCGAGTAAGCTGGGCCGGCCAACCCCACAATCGCGCCGCCGAGGATGGTGTAGAGATAACGCTGGCGGTTTACATTGATGCCCCGCATATAGGCTGATGCGGGTTGTTCGCCCACACCACGCAGTACCAGGCCGGGGTAAGAGCGAAACATCCACAGCCATGCGATGATAATCAGTACCAGGCTGGCATAGACCACGAGGTTGTGGCTGAAAAAGAGAGGGCCAAGGACAGGTATTTCATTCAGGAGGGGGATCGGCTGGCTGGGAACACGTGGACCGCTCATCCCGGTAAAGGGGCTGCCCAGGTAGTAGGCCAGATCACGGGTCATGAGTGTCAGCACGAAACCGACGGCGACCTGTGACTGACGCAGTGTGATGCTGGTAAACGCAATGATGAACGCCACCGCTGCACCAATGAGCGCCCCCATGAGAAAGCCGAGCAGAACACTGCCGGTGGTTGCGGCGGTGGCGAACCCGGCCATCGCCGTAAGCAGAATGACCCCATTGAGCGAAAGGTTAATCACTCCTGCCCGTTCACTGATGGTCTCCCCTGTAACCGCAAAGACTATCGGCGAAGCGGAGGCTATGACCCCGGCAAGGCCAATAATGAGCTGGTTAAAGTCCACTTTGCTTACCTTCCGTGTGTTCCTGCCAGCGCTGGCGGATACCCTCAACAATCATGACGAATAACACCAGTGCGCCTTGCAGCACACCGGCAAGGGACGACTCGATGCGCAGGACAATGGGCAACTGGATGCTGCCCACGATGAGCGCGGCATAAAACAGCGCCACCGGAACCACCCATACCACCTGATAATTGACCAGCATGGCGACCAGCAGGCCGAGGTAGCCATAGCCGCTGGAAATTGATGGGATGAGGCGGTGGTAAACTCCCGTGACCTGAAGCGCGCCTGCAATGCCTGCCAGCGCGCCGCAGAGCAGGAATGCAATGAGGGTGTAACGGGCTGTGAGGATACCTAAAATATAGGAGGCACGACTGTTTTTGCCCAACGCCTTGAGGCGCAGCCCAACGGCCGTCCCACGCAGCACCATGAACACAAACGCGATCCCTGCGATGCTCAGCAGGACTGCCCACAGGCTGACACGGAACTCGCCAAACTGGGGCAGGGAAAACTGTGGTGGGAAAGGTTCTGTGCCACTCATGGAACCAACACCCGGCCTGCGCCAGGGGCCGAAGATCAACCAGATGGTGAGTGTGGTGGCAACGAAATTCAACCCCAACCCGCTGAAAATCTCGTTCACGCCGCCATAGATTTTCAGTACACCTGCCAACGCTGCCCACAATGCTCCACCCAATGCACCGGCCATAATCGCCAGCGCGATAATGACTCCGGGGGGGAGCTGGCTGTCCAGCAGCAAGCGCAGCAGCCCGGTGGAGAAAATCGCGCCGACAGTAATCTGACCTTCGATGCCGATGTTCCATAATCCGGCGGCAAAGGTCATAAGCAGCCCTGCCGTGACCAGCAGCAGTGGGACGGCTGTGGCAATGACATCCACAATTTTACGAGTAGAACCTACAGAGCCGATGATGAGCTGATTAAATGCCTCCAACGGGGGTGCCCCAGTGGCCAGCAGCAGCAGCCCGGTAAACACCAGCGCGAGAATGACCCCCAGCAGGCGCGAACCGACATCCAGCAGTGATTTAGGCATGGGCAGCCTCGGTTTCGATCATGCCACCGATAAGGCGGCCAAGCTGCTCGACAGAAGTGCTGGTGGACTCATGCGGGGCTGATACCTGCCCGGCGAAAAACACCAGTACCCGATCACTGTAATGCAGCACTTCGTCCAGGTCAGACGCGGTAAAGATGATGGCTGTGCCTTCCTGACGGGCGCGCGCCTTGAGCCTGCTCCATATCCAGATTGCCGACTCCATATCGAGGCCTCGTGTGGGGTGTTCGAGCAGGAGGAGTGTAATGGGCGAGTCGAGCAGCGACAGCAGTACCCGCTGCTGGTTGCCGCCAGAGAGCGCCTGTACCTGGCTGTCTGGTGTGGCGCGAATATGATACTGCTCGATCCGCTCCTGTGCTTTTTGCTCTGCGCGGCGATAATTCACCAGGACACGATGCTCCCTGGCGGTGAGTGCAAAATGTTCGGTCAGCGACAGCCCAGCCACAAGGCCATCGACCAGACGATCCGCAGGTAAATATTTTACATGCTGCGCTAAAAAGTGCTGATAGGACTGCCCAATCATGGACTGGCCATTCACACTCATTGTGCCAGAAACCGGACGCAGTAAACCCGCGCACATACGCAGAAAGAGACTTTGCCCGCTGCCTTCCATGCCCGCCAGCCCGATCACTTCTCCGGCACGAACCTCCAGGTTTACAGGCCCCACATGCAGGCGATAATCTTCAACGGCCGCATCCTGCATCTGTAAAACGGTTTGAGGGGTGAGCGTACTCTGGCGGGCTGGCAGTTCAAGAG
>JBGSXK010000537.1:0-3643 GCA_041751455.1 Anaerolineae bacterium | reverse complement strand
GCTGCCCACCATCAATACCTTGATTCTGCTGGCAAGCAGTGTGCCTATTTATCTGGCCGATCATGCCATTAGACGGGGCGATCAGCGCATGTTAAAGATCGGGCTGATCGGAAGTTTTGTGCTGGGGGCTTTGTTCGTGGTAATTAAGTTTATCGAGTATGGCAACGTCAGCTTTGCCTATGGGTGGACACGTAATGCCTATAACTCGATTGTCTGGATGATTATTCTCTATCACACAGTACATGTGATTACCTTGCTCATCAAGACATTAGTCGTCCTGTCATGGGCTTTTCGCGGCCAGTTTAATGAGGAACGTAATGCAGCACTTCAGGTCAACGGGTTGTACTGGCACTTCGTCGTGCTGATCTGGCTGCCGCTGTACGCCACCATCTATATATCACCGTACTTGTTAGGGTAAGGGAGTAATCCCATGGAGAGAACTTTACCACAAGATGATCATGCACCCCCAGGTGTTAAACGCTGGCAGCTATGGTTCAGCCTGGGGGCCGGGGTGGCGTTATGGGGGCTTCACCTGATGATTGTCTACCCAATCACCTCGCTGACCTGTGAATGGGGCTGGTTTCCCTTTAGCGTGGGTGTATTGAGCGGGCTGCAATTTGTGCAGATTGTGGTGACTGTGATCGCCGCTGCTGCCACACTACTGGCAGGTTATTTTGCGCTTCAGAATCTTCAGCGCCTGGGCAATGGGGAAGTGCCGGATGCCAATCGCCATCGGTTCATGGCTTATCTTGGTATTACGCTCAACATTCTGTTTTTTATGTTGATCGTGGTTACGCTTATTCCTATTGCCCTGCTTCCCCCTTGTGGCTAGAGGAGGAAGCAGGTGACAGAGTTCTGGAATGCCTGGAACTGGAATCCACTAGTGGGTGGTTTGCTTGCACTCACAGGCTGGCGCTATATGGATGGCGTGTGGCAGTACTGGCAGCGAGCAGGAACGGGGCAAGGGGTGCAGCGCTGGCAGGTTGCAGCATTCTGGGGTGGTTTAGCCGTGCTGTTCATCGCGCTGATTTCTCCCATTGATACGCTGAGCAGCACATCGCTTTCTATGCACATGACCCAGCATATGCTTCTTATGCTTATCGCACCTCCGCTTCTGGTGCTTGGGCTGCCCCCCATTGCCTTGATTGGGACGGTTCCTATGCGCTGGCGGCAGGGTGTTGTGCGATGGTGGAACCGTCGCCAGCTTCTAAAACGCTTCTGGCATGGATTGAGCAAGCCTCTGGTCGCCTGGGTTTTGCTTGCGCTGGTGTTGTGGTTATGGCATATCCCGGCGCTGTATGAGGCGGCTGTAAACAACGTTTTTGTTCATCATGTGGAACATGCAAGTTTTTTTGGGACTGCGCTGCTGTTCTGGTGGAGCCTGCGGACTCGATATGCTCTGGGTGTCTTGTTGGTATTTACCACTGCTGTCCACAGCAGCCTTCTGGGCGCGCTTATGACCTTTTCCAGCCAGGTGTGGTATCCCATTTATGAATCACTGGAGGATCAACAGCTTGCCGGATTAATTATGTGGGTACCGGGCGGCGTGATCTTTTTAGTGGCCGGGCTGCTGCTTTTATGGCGCTGGCTTTACGAGATGGAGGTGACAAATGCGAAAAACATGGCTTAACGGACTGTTCCTGGTACTGCTTCTGACAGCCTGTGCCGGCGAAACCTTTGATACCACATTTGACCATCAGCCCGATGACCTTATCAGCAATGGAGAACCCATCTATATCGAGAACTGCTCACGCTGTCATCAAATGGATGGGGGCGGTTTTTCGAGAATCTATCCTAATCTGGCCGGTAATCCATTAGTGACGCTGCACGATCCTGTACCTGTCATCCAGACGGTACTGAATGGGCAGGGGTCCATGCCGGGTTTTAAGAATGGCCTGACTCACGAAGAACTGGCCTCTGTGATCTCGTATATTCGTAATGCATGGGGCAATCAAGCCTCGGTCGTGTTTCCCAAGCAAACTCGTTAACGATAGAGGAGGAAATCAGTAATGCGTTTTATTGGAATCGTTTTGCTTCTGGCAATGATCTTTACTGTTACGACGGCGCAACCTGAAAACCAGTCATTGGTCCCCCCGGATATTGAACAGTCGTCCTCAGAGTGGCCACTTGCGAACCGGGATTATGCCAATACCCGCGCTGCGCTGGATGCTGAAATTTCATCTGAGAATGTCGATTCGCTGGATGTGGCCTGGGCGGTGGAAATTACGGGAGTAGGCCCATTTGGTGGGGCGGCCTCGAATCCCATCATCGTCAATGGGGTGGTGTACCTTCAGGATTTGGCGAGCAACATCTATGCAGTTGATTTTGAAAGCGGCGAACTCCTCTGGTTTGCGGATTACAGCAATGCCGTGATTGGCCCGAACGGGCCTGGGGCTGGCTATGGCAGGATTTACGCCGCGACAGGGGTCGATACCTTCGCTGCCCTGCATATGGAGACGGGCCAGGAAATTTGGTCAATCACCTTTGAAGATCGTGCCACTGGCGCTAATCAACCTTATGCCTTTGGTAACACGGTTTTATTTGGTACGCAGGCGGGCATAGGTGGCGAGGGTGAAATGCAGTATGAGGGTTATCAGGGTGGATTGAGCGGATTTATCCTGGCATTCGACCCGGATACAGGCGAAGAACTGTGGGACTTTCAGGTTGTGGAGGAAGGCTTCTGGGGCAATCCCGAAATCAACAGCGGCGGTGGGTTGTGGTATCCACCTGGTATCGACATTGAAACAGGGGCTACCTTCTGGGGAACCGGAAATCCCGCACCTTTCCCTGGCACAGTGGATTTTCCCAATGGCTCCAGCCGCCCTGGTGACAATCTCTATACCAACACCATGCTGGCCTTTGATTATCAAAGCGGGGAAATGCTGTGGTATAACCAGGTGCTCCCACATGACATATTCGACCTCGACTTTCAGATTTCGCCTGTGCTGCTGACTGCTGAGATCGATGGACAGGAGCGCGATATCGTGATTGGTACTGGAAAGCTAGGGAAGGTCTATGCTTTTGATCGGGAGTCGGGTGAAATCCTTTGGGAAACCCCGGTGGGCCACCACGAGAACGATGATCTGGATGAAATCCCTCTTGGTGAAGTTGTAGTCGTTTATCCGGGTCAGCTAGGCGGAGTCGAAACGCCGATTTCCAGCGCTGACGGTATTCTTTATTTACAGGTGGGTAATTGGGGAACACCCTATACAGCGACGGGCTGGGGTGCTGAAACCGGGCCGGAATCAGTACCACGCTCTGAAGGCCGGATGGACTTGAATCACGGCACGGGGGAGATCGTCGCCATTGATGCCAATACCGGAGAGATTGTGTGGATAACCGATGTCAAGCTGGGGTTTGGCGGTACTACTGTGGTCAATGACCTGGTTTTCACTTCCAGCCTCGATGGCAGCATCTATGCTCTGTCGCGGGAAGACGGCAGCATTATCTGGGAGTACGTAGCCCCTGGTGGCATTAATGCCTGGCCGGCTGTCGCAGGGGATACCATCATCTTTCCCATTGGGATCGGTGGTAATCCGGTGCTGCTGGCACTCAGGTTAGCAGGTGAAGGTGAAGTGCCCACGCCAGAGCAGCAGCGTACTCCTGTGCCTGAAGAAACAGAGTCCTGACTCAGCCTGAACCA
>JBGSXK010000536.1:0-2262 GCA_041751455.1 Anaerolineae bacterium | reverse complement strand
CGCAATGGCCTGTTCTGGAAGCCAGTGGTTGAACGTTCCAATATCTCGGTCTGCTGGGAAATTGATGTGGCGCGCTGGAAAGAGCTGCTTTATCAGGCGCTGGTTTAGGACAAAGAGGGCTGTCTGATGATTACGCCAACGAATGGCATGGTAATTACAGAGGATACTGTACTTGAACCGGGTGTTTATGTGCTGCCGGATGGCCTGCGCGTGGCGGGCAGTAGCATCACGTTGGATGGCAGCGGTGCAACCCTCATCGGGCAAGGGCGAGAGGGGCGGGGTATCCAGATTGAAAATCAGCAGGACATCACGGTTAAAAACCTGCGTCTGCGCGATTATTATCACGGCATCTATGTCTCACGCTGTCAGGAGGTGACGATTACAGGCTGCCAGATCACCTCAACGGCGGAGGTTGCGCCCAACACCCTCTTTCTCAATATATGGCTGGAGGCTGGCGAGGCTTATGGCGGTGGTATCCTGCTGCATGATGTGGAAGGCGGCACGATCCAGCAGAACGACCTTCAGCATCAGATGAACGGTTTGCTGACATATGATTGCAGGCGGCTAGTGGTGCGCGAGAATATCGCCAGTTATTGCAGCGGCTTCGGCATACACCTGTCCGGCACCAGTGACAGCCTGTTCGAGGAGAATTTTGCCGATTACTGCTCACGCTGGCAGCCGCGTGGGGGACGCAGCGGTCACATGGGTGCAGATGCCACAGGTTTCCTGCTGGTGGCCGGGGCATCACGCAACATCTTCCGGCGTAATTATGCACGGTTGGGTGGCGATGGGTTTTTCGTAGCGGGTTTAAGCCCACGTTTCGAGCTGCGTCCGTGCAGCAATAATCTGTTTGAAGAAAATGATGTCTCCTACAGTCCGAACATCGGCTTTGAGGCGACTTTTTCGGCCAATAATGTCTATCGCAATAACCTTGCCCACGCCTGCAATTATGGCTTCTGGCTAGGGTTCTCTGCCACGAATGTGCTGCAAAGTAATACGATTAATCATTGTATTCAGGCCGGGGTTGCTGTTGAAAATGGCTACGGTTTCGTGGTGCAGGAGAACCATTTTTACGGCAATACACACGGTATCTTATTGTGGTCGAAGCATATCCCGCAGTTTGACAGCGTTGTGCCGAAGAACAACACCAGTTACAACTGGAAAATCGAGGGCAATACCTTCCAGCGTCATGACAAGGCCATTCGTATCGCTGCCGATCAGGATCATGGAGTGCGTCCCTATGCGCCGGGTGCGCCGCGTCCACACAACCACTGGATTGAGGGCAACACGATGAGCGATAACCGTGTGGCAATTGAACTGGTGGGCGTGGAGAACAACATCATACGCAATAATACACTGGACAAAAATGTTGAGGCTAATGTGCGCGAAGCCACTTCAGCAGAGTAATCGTATTCGGCCTCAGAT
The DNA here is from genome assembly GCA_041751455.1 of Anaerolineae bacterium. Taxonomy (GTDB): domain Bacteria; phylum Chloroflexota; class Anaerolineae; order Aggregatilineales; family Phototrophicaceae; genus JAIOHN01. The sequence continues at coordinate 837 of JBGSXK010000536.1, read as the reverse complement.
CGACTTTCTCATACGCGCCAGTCCGTGAAAGCATACAGTCAATGGCAGCCTGTATCGGAAAGAATAATGTTCAATCCGATCATTATCTTGCGCCACCAGCAGTTATTCGCGTAATAAAGCCAGCGCCCGGTAGTGCTGAATTTTCCCCATGATCAGACCTTTTCTTAAGTCAGTGGTTATTTGCAACCCCCTTTGCCTGTGTTATAACGAGTAAAGTGCCATGCTCCCTGCGTGTATGATCTGACCTCGAATGATGCTGCGAGTGAGTTGCCCATGAAAGCTTTAAGAAAACTTTTACCTCATCTCAAACTCTACCGCTGGCATATGCTGGTGGTCATCCTGGCGACCCTGGGTGTTACCGCGACCAATCTGACACACCCCTGGTTAATTCGCCAGTTGATCCAGATGCTTAATAACGGTGGGTCCCAGGATGCAGCGGCGCTGACACAGGAGGTGACGCGGCTGGCCGTGCTGCTGCTCGGTATTTTTATGCTGCGTGCCTTCTCAGCTTTCCTGAAAAGCTATGTCTCGCATGTGATGGCGTGGAGTGTGGTCGGTGATCTGCGGGTGGTGCTGTATGCGCATTTACAGCGGCTTTCGCCACGTTTTTATGCGGATCGCCAGACAGGAGAACTACTCACACGGGTGATTAAGGATACAGGCGATATTGAACCATTAATTGCGCACTATATTCCTGATCTGATCGTCAATGTGCTGGTGCTGTTTGGCATCGCCGCGATTTTATTCAGCCTGTCACCCATGCTGGCAGTGCTGACATTAATTCCGATGCCGCTGCTGGTGATCGACATCCTCTTTTTCGGCAGCAAGATGAATCAC
>JBGSXK010000535.1:0-3393 GCA_041751455.1 Anaerolineae bacterium | reverse complement strand
CTGCTTGCCAGCGCGGAAGGGGTCAGCCTGTACCTGCTGTCCACAGGGCAGTATCAGGTGAACGCGCCCAACTTCGAGTTCAACCTGTACAGCATTACCTGGGAAGGCTGCAACTCGTCCACGCTGGTCCATCTCGCTCCCCAGCCCTAAAACCACCTGATTTTGGAGGGGCACAGCACATACTGTGTCCCTTTCGTTTCGGCCTGAACTACACCTGTGGGTCGCGTTTTACGTCGGCCACCTGTCCCCCGGTAATTTCGAGAAGCTGCGCCAGTTGGATAGGGAAGATGGCGTTATGCGCACCACCTGCGGCGTAAAGCTGTGTATAGCGCTGCAACGCATCATCCAGATAGGTAGCCAGCCCTGTAGTACGATGTGCCAGCGGCGGCACACCCCCCGGTGCATAGCCATAAATTTCAATACATTGATCGGCAGAGGCGGTTTTCACTTTTTTGCGTCCTACGTTAAACAATGTCGCCAGTTTGCGATCATCCACGAATTGATCGCCACTTGCCAGCACAATGATGGGCTTACCGTCAATCAAAAAGGCAAGGCTTTTGACAATCTGCCCCAGTTCGCAGCCGATACTCTCCGCTGCCTGCTGTGAGGTGGCCGTTGAAGCCTCAAAAAAGCGAATGACAGTACCGGGTGTGAGGCGGTCTAAAGCGGCCTGCACGTCTGCGGGGGTCAACGGTTGCATAGGTTTCGCTCCTGTGTATAAAATAGGGCGAAGCCAATTACACACGAAGTCTCAGGGAAAATCAATTGCAAAGTCAGACACAGATCAATCAAACCCTGATTGAGCTTATTCAGGGCGACATCACGCATCAGGACACCGATGCTATCGTCAACGCGGCCAACTCCTCGCTGCTGGGGGGCGGTGGTGTAGACGGGGCGATTCATCGCGCCGCCGGGCCAGAACTGCTGGCGGCGACACGCTTACTGGGGGGCTGTACCACCGGGGATGCAAAAATTACACCGGGCTATCGTCTGAAAGCCCGGCATGTGATTCATGCTGTCGGGCCAGTCTACCAGCCCGGAGATCAGCATGTGCCGTTACTGCTGGCAAGCGCTTACTGCCGCAGCCTGGAAGTGGCCGCACATCATAAGCTGAGCAGTGTAGCCTTCCCGGCTATCAGCACAGGCGCTTATGGTTATCCACTGGAGGAGGCCGCCAATATCGCCCTGAAGGCGGTCTGCACCTTTGCCAAAGCAAACGACCAGATCAAGCTGGTACGTTTTGCCCTGTATGATAATTATGCACTGGAGGTCTTTGGTAAGGCGCTGGCAGGTTTGGACTGCCAGCCCAATTAATCCAGAATCAGGGTTTGCAGCATCGCCAGCCCCTGCTGGAAGACTTCGTATTCTTCCGGCGCGAAAAGCTCCTCAAGGCGCGTATCAATTTCAGCAGCACTGTCCAGAACGGCCTGTCTGGAGTCCTCTGCCGCTTCGGTGAGGTAAATACGCACTGCTCGGCGGTCTGACGGGTCGGCACGCCGTTCAATCAGCCCCTTGGTTTGCAGTTTATCCAGATTAGGGGTAAAGGAGGTCGCCGCGCGGCCTACTGCTCGTGCCAGCTCGGAGGCGTGCTGCCCATCATGCTCATAAAGCGCGCGCAGAATATACCATTCGATCACTGTCAGGCCGAGCGGCTGTACCACCTGACCGAAGACCTGATCGAGATTCCGCAATGCAATATCAAGGTTACACCACATCGAACCCTGGAAACGCAAAGTTGTAATACTTTTGCTTATATTCATACGGTTACACCAACTTGTGTACGGGATAGGTGGATATGTTCATTTAAGAGTCTGGTTTTATGGGCTTAGGGCAAGGAGGATATTCAACGTTCCTAAGCGGATATGATCGCCGTAATTAAGCGCATAGGGCGCATTGGGTTTCAGGCGTTCACCATTCAGAAAGGTGCCGTTACTTGAATCGAGGTCAAGCAGATGGACTGTATCACGGAAATGTACCAACACCGCATGGCGGCGGGACACGCCCTTTTCCAAGGCACCACAACCAGCCAGGTCAATATCCGGGGTATAACTGCTTTTACTGTCGGAGCGGCCAATGACGCAGCCCTCATCACCAGTGGCTTCCAACAGGAAGATGGTCTCTGGCTCTCCGCTCACCCGCAGTTCAATCTTCTCATTCGCCGGAATGCCCGATTGCATTTTCTGGTGGCTCATTAATCTCAGACTTTAGAAACGCTTGCCTACCACGATTTACAATAAGCACTGCAAAACCAGTAAATCAGATTATATAATACATTGTCACATAAAACCATTAGGGCTATATTAAAGCAAAAATAACAAAACGGCGTGAGGGCTACCCTCGCGCCGTTGGCTGACAGCAGCAGTTAAAGATTGTTTCACGCTGTGACCAGCGCCCCGGCTACTTCTTCCGCCCAGGCTTGAATCATGTCCCAGTCACGGAAGTCCCCGGTTGCCCCACCCACAGCCCGCACCAGCAAGCGCTCGCCCAGGTTTAATCTTTGGGGGTCAATTTTCCCGTGGAAGAGCATAATGGCACGCGGCTGTAACTGGTCGGCCAGTGCACGCAGCGCCTCCGGCAGTTCCCAACCATGCAGCAGTTCGCTGGCATCGCCTTTTCCAGTAGGCCCACTGGAAAATATCCATAGAGGTTTCCTGCTCAGCATATCAGCGTGCTGCTCCAGAAAATCCCTGGCCCCTGACATCCACTGACCAGCATAGACCGCGCTGCCAACGATAAATGCATCGTAGGGGGTTACGTCATTGACGGAATCGGCGGAGATCACCCGCACATCCAGCCCTTTTTCGCTTAAAGTATTGCCGATTGCCGCCGCGATCTCGGCAGTTGAACCATACTTACTGGAATAAGTCACCAGTATTTTAACCATCACATCCACCTCGTTTACTCGGCGGGAACAGACTCTACCACCCTGCTCCGCTCACTTCTCTACTCTGACTGTGGCACAACCATGACGCAGGGGCTACTCACAAATATCACTTTTCTACAGCACGTTCATCACCTTTGGGCAAAACAAAAAACCGGGGATGTGTTTACATCCCCGGATGATCTGTGCTGCGCTGGTATTGAAGTTTAGTTATTGTTAGTGGCGATCTTCACCGGAATTTGTTTGGGCTGTACCGCCTCAGTCTTCGGCAGTACGAGCGTCAGAATCCCGTTTTCGTAGTTTGCTTCCACGCTATCGCCATTGACAGGCAGGGGCAGACGGATACGGCGGGTGAAGCGTCCGTAGCGGCGTTCCTTCATCAGTGAACGTGTGCCTTCCTGCTGAACCTCCTGCTCCGGGATTTCGCCCTCAATAAGCAGGTGATCGCCATCAAGCTTAACGTGAATATCCTCGACCTTCACACCGGGCATTTCGGTGGTGATGGTGTAGGC
>JBGSXK010000534.1:0-5116 GCA_041751455.1 Anaerolineae bacterium | reverse complement strand
TACGGTAGTCGGCCAGACCAATCAGGTCGCAGGTGATATTCTGGTGGATTTCACTAATCCACAGGATACCACGATAGGTATGATCCGGGTCAATGCCCGCACCATGGCCACCGATAATGACATGCGCAATCGTGCCATCCGCGGGCAGATTTTGCAATCAGCACAGGATGCGTTTGAGTTTTCCGAGTTCGTGCCACAGCAGATTGTCGGCCTGCCAGACAGCATTATCATGGGACAGTCGTTCACGTTTCAGATTATTGGTGAGCTGACCGTGCGCGACATCACACAGCCAGTCACTTTTGATGCCATCGTGACCCCTGTCTCCGAAACACAGGTGACAGGCAGCGCGTCCACAGTTGTCCAGCGTGCCGACTATAATCTCATCATCCCCAATGTGCCCGGTGTGGCCAATGTCTCTGAAGACGTGCAGCTCGAAATTGATTTTGTCGCCAACGCGGTAGAAGCCTAGCCACAAGTCTGACTTCATCAGCCTGTGGGGGCAGCATAGTTGTTGCCCCGACAGCGGACTGCTTATTTTTGTCCTGCGCCGTGCCGTGTATAATGGGCATATATCAATATTATGACATGGTACTCAGGTGGGATGGCAGCTTCATGACGGATGAGCTGATCGGCAAGGTCATCGACGGTTACGAAATCCAGGGCATCATCGGGCATGGGGGAATGGCAACCGTCTACCGTGCCCAGCAGGTCTCAATGAAGCGGGTGGTCGCCATGAAGGTGCTGCCGCAGCAGTTCGTCACTGATGACACCTATATCCAGCGCTTCAACCGCGAGGTGGAGATCGTCTCCAAACTGGAACATCGCAATATCGTGCCGGTGTACCATTACGGCCAGTATAACAGCCAACCCTACATCATCATGCGCTATATGTCCGGTGGCTCGGTCGATGATATGCTGACACAGGGGCCGCTGGAGATGGAGAAGGCGCTCAGCATCATCCAGCAGATTGCCCCCGCTCTGGATTACGCCCACAGCAAGGACATCCTGCACCGCGACCTGAAGCCCAGCAATATTCTGATGGACGATGACGGCGGGGCCTATCTGACTGACTTTGGGATCGCCCGCATCCTCGGCCAGCAGCCCGGCTCGACCATCACAACGCAGGGCGTGGTGGGCACACCCAGTTACATGAGTCCTGAACAGGCACAGGGGCACGAACTGGATGGGCGCAGCGATGTCTACGCACTGGGTGTGACCTTGTTCGAGATGATGACAGGCCGCCGCCCCTTCGTGAGCGATACCCCTTATAGTATCGCCGTCATGCAGGTGACGACCCCGCCGCCCTCCCCGCGCACCTATAATCCGGCGATTTCAATTCCGGTAGAGCAGGTCATCCTGAAGACACTCAAAAAGCGCCCGGATGAGCGTTACAGCAGCGCTTTTATTATGGCGGAGGCACTCAAGCGGGCGCTTGAGCCTGGGGTCAGCATCCATGACACGCAGCCGGGCATCCCACGCCCGACCAAGCCTGTGCCGGTTCAGCAATCACAGCCGCCCGCACCGGTTTTCCAGCCCCAACCGCAGCCCGTACCGCGTCCTCCCCAACAATACAGCCCGCCACAGAGCAGCCGTCCCATGACCGCCGCGGAAGCACCCAAAGCCGGGCGTCGCGGAGGCAGCACTCCCAGGCCACGCAAAGAACCGGGCAGTCTGTGGATGAGCGCGGCGGTCGGCGGGCTGATTGGCTGCGGCCTGCTGACGCTGATCGTGATTATCGCCGCACTGCTCATCAGCAGTGTACAGGCCGTTTCCGGGGCGAACCCGCTCCCCACTGCCAGCGTCGAGGCTGCACCGGGCAGGCAGGAACAACGGGGCATTATCTCCACGCTGCCGCCAGAGCTTGATCCGGCCAGTGAAGCTGCGCGCAGCCGCCTTCTGGGCACGCCCCAGCCTGCACCCATCGCCAGCGTCACGCCCAGCCATGTCCCGGTGGGTATACGCGAACCCTGAAGCCAGCACCCATGATAGTGACAGGCCACCTCACCCGCCTCAGCTCTGCGCTGCTGCTGACAGTGGGGTTACTGCTGGCGGCCAGCATCAGCATAGGACGGGCACAACCGGGCGCGGGGCATCTTCTGGCCTATGTCTCTCGTCTGGATACGGATCACGGCCTGTATTTACTGGATACCACGCGCGGCCTGCCCTATCGACTGGCGACCACGTACACCCCGCCCTTTTATCATACCTGGTCTGCCGACGGTTCAGTGCTGGCCTTTATGACGGTCAGCAAACATTATTACACCCGCCTGCACCTGCTCGACCTCACGACCTTAAGTGTGCGCACCCTGATAAACGGGCCTTATATGGGTGAAAGTATGGCACTTTCACCCGATGGCACACAACTTGCTTACACCCGTGACGTGAGTATAAACCTCGAAATTTTTCTACTGGATGTGAATACAGGCGCGGAACGCAACCTGACGCACCATCCGGGCCTGGATTTTGCGCCATTATGGTCGCCGGATGACACCCACCTCCTGTTTATCTCCACGCGAGACAATCACCGCGAAATTTACAGCATCAACATTAAAAAGGGCACACTACACAACCTCACCCGCAGCACCAGCGAAGATTTTCAGCCAGCATGGTCGCCAGATGGCCGCCAGATCGCCTTTGTGTCCGACCGCAACCGCCGCAGCTACGAGGTATACGTGATGGACAGCGACGGCGGTAACGTACGCAACCTCACCCGCAGCAGCAGCGAAGATTGGTTTCCGGTCTGGTCGCCGGATGGCAGAGCGCTGGCCTTTGTGGGAACGCTCTATGGCCGCCATTATCAGACCTATCTGCTGCCCATCGAGGGCGGCGCAATCCTGAATCTGAGCAGCAGTCGGGCTAATGACTTTTCCCCGACATGGTCACCGGATGGCCGCCAGATCGCCTTTGTGTCCGACCGCAGCGGGCAGCGCCAGCTTTATCTCATGGCGGCCAGCGGCAAAAATACCCGCCCGCTGGTTACAGGTGCGGCGGAATACTACGATCCGCTGTGGCAGCCCCGGCAGTACATTAATGAATGATGCGTAAAATCATCCTTCATGGCTATCGTGTCCTTCGGGCTTCAGCATTATAATAGTGCCCTATGTCGAAAATCACACTCACCAGCTTACTCCTGCCTGTCATGCTGCTGCTCATCGGCTGCGAGCCTCTCGCACCTGCGCCGACTGCCGCTGTGATTATCATCACCCCACCGCCCAGCGCGACCATTACACCACAGCCGACGAATACGCCCACCATCACACCAACGCATACCCCTATGCCCGACGCGACAGTGACAGCCACGCCGTTCCCCTGCGAAGCCGAAGGCGGCGAGATGGTGCCATTCGATTTCCGCAGCCCCACCGCCGGGGAGAACCTGCGTTACCGGGTGTATGTACCGCCCTGTTATCTGGAAACGCAGAAGCGCTACCCCTATGTCATCTTGCTGCACGGGCAGGGCAGCAACGAGCAGCAGTGGGGCGAGATCGGCGCGCCGGAAACGCTCGACCAGGGTATCCGTCTGGGTGCACTCGCGCCCATGATCATGGTCATGCCTTATACAGGCGCGCTCGGCAACCGTGACCCTTTCCCACCATCGCAGACTTACGAAACTATCGTACTGAACGAACTTATCCCGGCCATCGAGCGCGATTTCTGCACGATCAACAACCGCGATCATCGGGCAATTGGCGGCATCTCACGTGGGGGCTTCTGGGCATACAGCATCGGCCTGCGCCATCCCGACCTGTTCAGCGCGGTAGGTGGGCACAGCGCCGTGTTTGTCCAGAACAACGCCCCCCCGGCCAGCAATCCGCTTGATCTGGCGCAGAATGTCTCCTTTCTGGAAGAGGTCAGTCCGCGCATGTACCTGGACAACGCTGCCAGCGACCCTGCCGGTCGCGGCCTGGAATTGTTTTCCAGTCGTCTGAGCGCGCGCGGTATCGCGCACACTTACATCATTCACCCGTTGGGCGACCACAGCAATGATTACTGGTCGCTGCATGTCTCGGATTACCTGACCTTCTATGCCCGTGATTGGCCGCGCAGTATCGCGCAGCTCCCGGACTGCGCTGCACCCAGCCCATAAAGTGCCAGCGGATCACCATACCCGGTTCCGCTGGCGCTGGTCATCGGTGTGCATAAAAAGATCCATGAATAACAGAGGAACGCTGCCCTGGCCCTGATCTGCTTCAATCCATATGAGCAGTATTTTCGTTTCTGCACAGTCCCCGTACAAAAACCCCCTTGTCCCCTTTGCTTTTCGCCTGCACACTAGAAATCATATACACCGTGATGCGAAAGGAAAAACATCATGCGCTATGGCTTCTACAGCTTACTGCTGGTTGCCCTGCTGCTGGCAGGCTGTCAGGCAGAACTTATACAGGCGACACTGGCTCCCACCCTGGACACATCGTCATCTGACCCCACCGAAGCTCATACACCTACCCCTGTCGGGCTGGAGAGCGAGACGACAGCGGAAGCGGTTTTAGAGGCCGCGACAGAAGACCCGCTGGTAGCCGCAGGGCTTACGCTGCCGCTGCCGGGCACTATCCAGGCCCCAGCCACCGAAGACCCGGATGCCGATGTGATGTTCGACAGTATTCTGTTTTATCAGACAGGTGGGCCGAACAATATCCCCCTGACGGTGGAAGTTTACAATGATGGCCGCGTGGTGCGCGACGGTGTGACCCGCAGCATCTCGCAGGCAGAGGTATTGCAACTGCACCAGATGCTCAAGGATATGAATTTCTTCGGCATTAACGGGCAGTTCACCATGCCAGGACGCAGTGAGGATGTCTATTATTATCAGGTGACGGTAGAGCGGGATGGCGGCGCGGCCAGCCTGAGCGCGCAGGACGGTTATACTCCGCCCGTACTGCTGGAGCTTTTCGCAGTTCTGAGCGAGATAGGGACTTAAGCAGGCACAAAAGACTACTTTTTATGCAGTTTTCGGGCTGTTAGGTTACTATCGGTGTACCTATAAGATGAGGATAGTGCCAATGCGCCGAATGTGGCTCATGAACAGCTTATCAGGGCTGCTTTGGATACCTGCGACGGTGCAGGCGCAGCCCGGCGCTGCTGCACCTCCGGCCCTGGATGCCGTCACGCTGGCGGCGCT
>JBGSXK010000533.1:0-4251 GCA_041751455.1 Anaerolineae bacterium | reverse complement strand
GATGTGCGCAGATGATCTTGCCAGCCCGGATGACCTCCAACACCTTCTGGCGGCTGAAGCTTTCACCGGGGTGATTGATCTGTGGCCTGTGGATGCCGCCACTGCTGATGAGATGTCGATTGACGACCTCAAACAAACCCTGTTTGCCACAACGGGAAGTACACTGTTTTTGACCCAGGCCTTGGCACGCGCAGCACATCCACCGCAGTTGTGGCTGGTGACACGTGGTGCCCAGGCGGTTGTCGGCAGGTCAGAAGAAGCTGTACCCGAAACGGATGCGTCCCAGGCCACCGTATGGGGATTAAGCCATGTAGTGGCCATCGAGCATCCTGAACTCAAATGCAGACGTGTGGATATTGATCCAGCCGCCGACGTGAGTAGCCAGGTGGCCAATCTGTTCAATGAGATCACGAGACTTAAGACAGCGGAAGACCAGATTGCTTACAGGGATAATCTGCGCCATGCTCGCCGCCTTGTTCGCATGGAACATACCGACCCCGAACCTGTCACATTTTCGCCGGATGGGACTTACCTTATCACCGGTGGTCTGAGCGGGCTTGGCTTATTGGTCGCCCATTGGATGGTGGAGCGCGGCGCACGTCATCTCGCCCTGATGGGGCGGCGGGAGCCTTCCTCTGACACACTGGATACCCTTCGTGATATGGAGGCGATGGGCGCAAAAGTCCTGGTGACGCGCGGTGATGTCTCACACTATACCGATGTCACACGGGTTCTCGCCGAAATAGAGGCGGACATGCCGCCGCTGCGGGGCATCATCCACTCGGCGGGCACGATCGATGATGGTGTGCTGCTGGGGCAGACCTGGCCGCGCTTTGAAACTGTCCTGAATGCCAAAGTATATGGCACATGGCATCTGCATACCCTGACCCGCCACCTGCCGTTAGAATGTTTTGTCATGTTCTCGACAGGTGCTTCCTTGCTTGGTTCGCCGGGGCAGAGTAATCACGCCGCGGCTAACGCATTTATGGATGCTCTTGCCTATCATCGCTGGGCACATGGTCTGCCCTCTGTCGCCGTTAACTGGGGCGCATGGGCCAGCGTGGGTGCGGCGGCTGATCGCAGGCTGGATGAAACTCTGGATACGTTCAGTCCTCAGGCTGGCCTGGCAGCTTTGGAACGCGCGCTGTGGCAGGGGATTTTCGTCGCTGAGCGCCTTCCACGTGCCCAGGTCGCTGTCCTGCCGCTGGATTGGGAAAAATTTGCAGTTCAATTTCCTGCTCTTGCTGCGCAGCCTGTCCTCGCAGAAATCATTCGTGGTGTGGGCAAGGTCGGGTCCAGCACTGCCCGCACGCAGTCTCAGGAATCCAGCCACCAGCAGCTTTTGCGCCATCTCGAAAAGGCACTGCCCAATAAGCGCCTCGCGCTGCTGCGGGAGCATGTTCGTTCATGTACTTTAAAGGTGCTGGGGCTGAATGCATCCTTCAACCTCAATGTTCAGCAGCCGCTTCAGGAGTTGGGACTCGACTCGCTCATGGCAGTGGAACTGCGCAATGTGCTTGGCAGTTCTGTCGAACAGACGCTGCCTTCAACAGTGATTTTTGAATATCCTACTATTGACGCGCTTACGAATTATCTGGCGACCAGAATTCCTCTGGAACTGATGACCAAACCCCAGGAAGATTCATTTGTGCAGGAAGCTCCACCCACCAAGGATGCATTGGACGATTTATTACTCGAAGAAATCGCGGCACTTTTGGCCCGCAAACTAGAAATGAAGGATACGGGAAGCAATGGATAATTCCTCTGAAAACGATTATCGTGCTTTGCTGAAGCGCTCTCTCGTCGCCCTGGATGATCTGCAAGCCAAAGTAGATGCCCTGGAAAAAGCCAAGAGCGAGCCAATTGCGATTATCGGGATGGGCTGCCGGTTTCCAGGTGGTGCAGACTCACCGGAAAAGTTCTGGCGATTGCTCTACAAGGGTGTTGATGCTGTGACAGAAGTTCCAGCAGATCGTTGGGATGTCGATGCGTATTACGACCCTAACCCTGATGCGCCTGGGAAATCCTACACGCGCTGGGGGGCCTTTATTGAACAGGTCGATCTGTTTGATCCCCAGTTTTTTGGCATTACCCCGCGCGAGGCCATTAGTATGGATCCGCAGCACCGGCTTCTGCTGGAGGTCTCATGGGAAGCGCTGGAAAACGCCGGACAGTCGGCCACAGCACTCGCGGAGAGCCTGACAGGAGTCTACGTCGGCATCTCTGGAACTGATTATTCAAGCAATGTCATCAAAAACAATAACCGGAATGTCGATGCTTATTTTGCCTCAGGCGTCTCCCACAGTATTGCTGCTGGCCGCATTTCCTATTTTCTCGGCCTGCATGGGCCAAATATGGCTGTTGATACCGCCTGCTCCTCATCATTGGTTGCCGTGCATTTGGCGGTGCAGGCACTGCGCACAGGCGAGTGCAATATGGCATTGGCAGGCGGCGTGAACCTGTTGCTTACTGTCGATGGCTCCATTGCCACTTCCCGCGCACGTATGATGTCCTTTGATGGTCGCTGCAAAACTTTCGATGCTTCTGCCGATGGTTATGTACGCGGTGAAGGCAGCGGGATGGTCGTGTTAAAGCGGTTGTCTGATGCTATGGCCGATGGGGACACCATTCACGCGGTGATTCGTGGTTCGGCGCTCAATCAGGATGGCCGCAGCAATGGCCTGACCGCGCCAAATGGTGCTGCGCAGGTGGCAGTGATTCGTGCGGCGCTGGATAATGCCGGGGTGAAACCGCAGGACGTTAGCTTTGTCGAGGCGCACGGTACAGGTACCACACTGGGCGATCCGATTGAAATCAACGCTCTCGGCAGAGTGTATGGCGCTGAACGTGACCCGTCAGACCCGTTCTTTGTGGCATCGGCCAAAACGAATATCGGTCACCTGGAGTCCGCCGCTGGGATAGTCGGACTGATTAAGCTGGTACTGTCCTTGCAGAACAGGATCATCCCGCCGCACCTGCACTTTCGCAATCCTAACCCGTATATTCCCTGGGACAACCTGCCTGTTAAAGTTCCGGTTGAGCCGCTGCCCTGGAAAACCCGGAATGGCACGCCACGTATTGCGGGCTTGAGTTCCTTCGGTTTTAGCGGCACCAATGCTCATGTGATCGTGGCTGAAGCGCCTGTGTCAGAGGTGTTGCCGGAAATTGAACGTCCACTACATATCCTGACGGTCTCAGCCAAGTCTACCGCAGCTTTAAACGAGTCAGTCGCCCGGCTTGAAGAATATCTCTCTCAGAACCCGGATGCATCGCTGGCCGATATTAGTTACACCGCCAATATGGGACGTGTGCATTTCGAACAGCGCCTTGCGCTGCTCACAGACTCGGCTGCTGAGGCGGGCGATCTGCTGGCGACGTGGCGGGCAGATAATACTGCCCCTGGTTTAATCAGCAGCTCGGCCAATATCATCAACGATCCCGAAGTTGTTTTCCTGTTCTCCGGGCAGGGTTCGCAATATGTGGATATGGGGCGGCAGCTTTATGAAACACAGCCCACCTTCCGCAAAGTTCTGGATAAATGTGCCGAAATTTTGCAGCCCCACCTGGAAAAACCCCTGCTGTCCGTGATTTTTAAGACAGAGGGTTCAAATGCACAATGGCTCAACGACACGGCTTATACACAGCCCGCTCTGTTTGCCATCGAATACGCCCTCGCGCAGTTGTGGCGCTCGTGGGGTGTCGAGCCTTCAGTAGTCATGGGTCACAGCGTGGGTGAGTATGTTGCTGCCTGTATAGCAGGAATTTTCAGCCTTGAAGATGGCCTTCGTTTGATCGCTGTACGCGGGCAGTTAATGAGTAACCTGCCTGCTGGTGGTGTGATGGCGGCTATCTTTGCGACTGAAGACCGTGTTGCCGAAGCGGTTGCTGCTTATAGTGATGAGGTGTCGATTGCTGCCATTAACGGGCCGAATAATATCGTGATCTCTGGTGTGGGGGATACGGTTCAGTTTATCCTCGATAAGCTTAAGAACGAGGGTATCAAATCACAGCGGTTGACGGTATCTCATGCCTTCCATTCGCCTTTGATGGATCCCGTTCTGGATGAATTTGAGCAACTCGTGGCCTCGGTGCAATTTTCACCGCCCCGTGTCGGGTTGATTTCCAACCTTTCGGGCCAGTTGGCGGGAGACGAGGTATTAGAGCCAGCTTACTGGCGTACGCATGTTCGTGAAGCAGTGCGCTTTGCTGACTCTATTCAGGCGCTCTACCAACAGGGCTACCGGCTGTACC
>JBGSXK010000532.1:0-2599 GCA_041751455.1 Anaerolineae bacterium | reverse complement strand
GCGGGCAAAAACATAACCGGAAAGTGAGGCCAGGAATACCACCGCCAGCACCGACAGGCTCGAATAAGTCAGCGAGTTGGTGATATAGCCGACCATCGCCTGATAGCCAGTGGGGTAATTCTCCCACCGTACCGGATTAGGCAGACCCCAGAAGCGCCCATAAATCTGCCCGTTATCTTTTAAGGATAGGAACACCATCAGGATAATCGGCACCAGTGTGAGGAACAGCAGCACAAACAGGCTGAGCAGGATGAGAAACTGGTAAAAATTCTCGCGCCGTTTGGTGTCCTGCCGGGTGGTTTGCCGTTCTTGCGTAAGTACATCCGTCCGTGTGGTTGATGTCATCGCGTTAAGCCTCGTACTCAGTCTGCGAGCGCACGTAGCGCAGGTTGATGATTGTCCCGCCCAGGATAATCAGGAACAGGAAGGTTCCCATCGCAGAAGCCAGGCCGAAGTTGCTGAAGCGGGTGGCGTTGTAATACAGCTCCAGCGCCGGGGTATAGGTCACGTTGCCCGGCCCGCCACCTGTGGTAAGGAAAATCAACTGGAACTCCTGCACGCTGCCGATAAAACCCAGGATCATCAGCAGCTTGATCTGGCTCATAATCATGGGAATATCAATGCGGCGGAAGCGATTCCACCAGGTTGCACCATCCACCCTGGCCGCGTCGAACAGTTCAGGCGGAATGGCGATAAGGCCGCCGTAAAAGATCAACAGCGCGAAAGGGCTGATCCAGGGGAAGCCGATGGCGACAATCGCGGCCATCGCCGTACTGCGATCACCCAGCCAGGTGCGCGTCAATTCGCCCAGGCCAGTCGCTTCCAGCAGCGCGTTCAGCAGGCCGATGTTGGGATCATAGATATTGACCCACAGCAGGATACCCACCACGCTGGGCACGACCAGCGGCACGATAAACAACGTGCGAACCGCATACTGCCAGAAGCCGCTGCGGATGTGAAAAATAAGCTCCGCCACCAGCAGCGGCACCGCCAGTTTGAGGAAGGCCGCCACCGCCAGAATCACCGCATTTTTCATGCCGATCCAGAAATACTGGCTGTCCAGCATTTTCTCAAACTGTGCCATCCCGACCCAGGTCGTGGAAACACCGGGCTGCCACTCGGTAAACGAATGATAAAGGCCAGAGGCCGCAGGATAATAATTGAAGATCAGCAGCAGCAGCAGAGTCGGCGCGATGAGGAAATAAGAGGTGCGGCTGCGCCACATATTCCACAGCGTATAACGCACCGGGCGTGACGTGACATGCCAGAAGTGCGCGCCAGAGTCCGTGCGCCTCACCCATAACGTACCCAGCCCCACAACCACCAGTGCCAGCAGTGGAAGACCAATCAGCAGGTTGCGTTGTGCAGCCTGTGCAGCCGCAAAGAACGCCGCAGCTGTCGCGGTGGAAGTGGCGTGGACATTGCCATCACGGGTGCCCAGCAGCCAGGTTTCACCATCCCCCGCCAGCGAGACTGTGGTAATGGGTGTGCCCAGGGAAATCGTCTGAATTGAACTGCCGTCTTCCGCGTCCAGTAGATAGACCGCACCGTCTTTAGTGCCCACCAGCACCCGTGTGCCCGCGCTGTCAATATCAACGCTCAGACACTGGTTACGCTCGCGTGAATTACAGCTTATAGGCTGCGGCAGGTCAATCTGCCACAGCACTTCACCGCGCGCGCCATTAATCAGCGAGATTTTGCCGTTCAGGGTGCCCGCGACGACTCGACCACCGTTGCTGCTGACAGCGATACGGGTCACATCGTCGGCTAACTGCGCGCGCCATAGACGATTACCATCCGGGCTGAACAGGCTGACCAGCGAGTCACGTGTTCCGGCCAGCGGGCGGATCGTCTCGCTGCCGTATATCGCTGCACTGTCGGCGATATTTTCCAGCGCATAAGTCCACAGTGCAGCGCCTGTCTCGCCATCCAGAAAATGCGCGTTGCGGCCTTCATCAGTGGCGAACACGCGTGAGCCATCGCGCGAGATGGCGACATCCAGCACGATGCGCGGCACCCGGTAAGCCCACAGTCTCTCACCTGCGCCATCCAGCAGATAAACATTGCGGTCTTCACTGGCGACAGCGGTGCGCTGGCCATCTGCGGAGGTATCCACCCCCCACACAGTCCCCCCTGCGGCAAATTCCCACAGGAGATTGCCCTGACGGTCATAGGCGGCGGCGCGGTTATTGCGGCTGCCCACCACCTGGATACTGCCATCGGCGGAAATGGCGGTGCTGTAGATGGCATCGCCCAGGTTGGCCTCCCAACTGCCTTCCTGCGCGGTCAGCGCCAGCCCGCTCTGAAGCAGTAGCAGCAGCAGAACAGCCACCAGCAGCCGCCTGAATCCTTTCTGAAACCAGGTATGCAAGAGAAACCTCCTTTCACGGCATAGGGGCGAACCGGACAACAGAGTTTTCTGCTGTCCGGTTCGGGGATGGTGCTTGAACTGCCCTGATTAGAAGTTTTCAGGCCGCTTGCTGGGGTCTTCCAGGTCGGCAGGCGTGATGTTCTGGTGATCCAGAATATCCTCGAAGTTATTCATCAGTGACTGCTGGTAGGAGTCGAGGAACTGGTCGATGGTGATCTCGTTCAGGAA
>JBGSXK010000531.1:0-16353 GCA_041751455.1 Anaerolineae bacterium | reverse complement strand
CCTCGGCTTTCGCCCGTCCCGCGCGACCACGCCGAGCGGTCTGCAACGCTTACAATCCCGTGAGCCGTTATCCCAACAGCGCCCGCGAAGCCCTGCTGCAGCAGCCTGAGGGCGCGGCCGTGCTGCGCGTGCTGGAAGGCGCGCTGCTCTACGGCTGCGCTACCGATACGCCCGTCACCGAGCCGGGACTGGTCACCACCCTCAGACACGTCACCTGCCGCGACACCATCCGTAAAGCCCTCGCCGCTACGACTCCCACCGGGGAACACCTCTTTGCTGTCGCTGACCCTAACGGGTCAAAAGAGGCAGACACACCAATGCTTTTTTCACCAGGCAAAAACCAGACAAAATCCAAATCCGGGCCGAAAGCGCTCCTCTATCGCCTGCCCACCCCGGACGAGCTGTGTGCGCTTCTAGGGGTCGAAATGTCGCCGGGTGATCCCATCACCCGCGACGATGTGCGCTCCTCCAAAGCCTACCGTCAGGCACTCCACCGCGAGTTCCTCACCCGCCGTCCCGGAAAATACTTCCAGGCGCTGCTGGGCGACCGGCTGGGGGTCTGTACCCGCACCATCCGCTATTACCACCAGCAGATTCCCATCCATTCGTCCCCCTCCTGGCATGAAACCCCGCTGTTCTGGTTCAATCTCGACCTGATTCCGGCCCAGAGCGACCTCGAACGCTTCCAGATCGACACCGGAGGGCAGTGTCTGGTCGATGAGACCGGCCAGCGCTGGCCGCTCAAACGCGAGATCGCTGCCCAACTGCTCAAGCAGGGCAGGCGGGTGTCACGCCTCCAGCGTGGGGCGAACTTCTACTGGTACGGCGATCCCCCGCCCTTGCTGGCTTCAGCAGGGCAGGGCAGGGGAGAAGGACTACAGAATACCCCTGTTTTCGCGCCAGAAGAGGCCTCTACAGCTTTCTACGGGGCAGCGGGTATCGAATGTACCTCTCATTGCCGAAAAACCGCGCAAAACGCCGGAAATGAGGCTGCCCCTCGTTGCTGACCTTGCAGCAGGGCAGGTGCAGGAAGCCATCAAGCCAGCATCACGCCAGCCACAGAACACGCCTGTAATCGCGTCAGAAGGGGCTTCTACGGCTTTCTACGGAGCAGAGAGTGTGAATATACCTGCACAGCCCGAAAAACGGCTCAAATCGCCGCCATCCCCGCTGCTGCCGCCCGATGGGGTCGGGCAGCCGCGTGACGGAGAAGCGTAGGGCAGGGCTTTTATGGTGGCAGGGCGGGGGAGGGAAGCAGGGTTAACACACCTCCACCCCATTCCGCTTACTATGAGCATCAGAATGCCCCACAACCTGACATCTTCTGACAGGCACGCGGCCCTCCGGTCTCTACGGTCACACCTTACCCTCAGGCAGTCTTCACCATCGGGGTGCTGGCCGCAATCTGTAAAGCGGGCAGCAGAATGTGAATGACCGCCTCATCCCCTAAGGCCGTCGTATCCTGCACCAGGCTCATCAGCGCCGCCTTGTTCGGCTGGTCATGGTCTGGCATCGTCACCAGCCGTTCACGAGTCTTGCAGGCATAATATACTTCATCATCAAAGCGTCCTGAGAAAATCAACCCGCATCTTTACCCCTACCTTACGATGACAGCTGCGCGCCGTTGGGGTAGAGCCTTATTGAAATATTTCCCGCAAAGCATAGGTCAGCCCGATAGTGCCAGCCGAAGCGTGATCCAACCCTTCGAAAAACTGCGCCTTCAGGTTCAATCCGGCATATCCACGTTCGCCGATCACCTTGACCAACGCGCGCTGATGCTCAGTCCACTGCAAGCCTTCCGGGTTCGCCTCACTGGCCAGAAAAAGTTTTACAGCAAGGTCGGAATGTGCCTGCGCATACTGCGCTTCAATCGCAGCCATATCCGCCGCATCCGGGCTGATGGCGATCATACGTTTAAACAGCAGCGGCTCCTGGAACATGGCATACAACACAAACGTTCCCCCCATCGAAAACCCGGCCAGTGTCCGGTCGTTCGGGTCGGTACGAAACTCACGGTCAATATAGGGAATAAGTTCTTGGGCGACAAAGGAGAAAAAACGGGGTGCGCCCCCCGTTTCTTCAAAGGGATAACCATCGGCTGCCTTTTGCTCCGGTGTCATTTCGATGAGGGTCATATCGCGCCCCCGCAGCGCCAGCGTCTCCATGTAGGTGGCCGCAGGATAGCCGATGCCAACGATAATCAATTCTGGCACGCGCCCCATCAGCTGCTGAAGTTCAATAATCGGCTTCACAAGCGGGAAAATACCGTTGCCATCCAGCAGATATAATACAGGAAAACGCTTATCCGCCTCTCCGTAAGTCTGCGGTAACGAAATAAACAATTGATAGTTCTGAGGGGTGTATGTCGATGCGATCGTGCGGATTTCGGTCTGAGTTGGGTTGATAATTGCCGGATATTGAATCATCATCTGCCTTTCGTCCATACTATGAATGAGATAGATGGTTGCCACCTGCCTGAAAATATACTTTGTCTAAGCTCGGCATTACAAGTCGCATCCAGGCGCGGCCTGGCCATAACGGTGATCGCTGCACGCAAAGCATATTTTGTCTGGCGTTGCTGACTTCACCGGAGCCGCCCACCACACCCTCCCCGGCAAGCAAATTTTTGGGACACACGACCCAAGCGTATGTCTGCACCGGATAGCAGGGTGTGCCGCCAATGTCCAACCCTGTGTTGCACCCGTTGGAGGACAGCGACAGCCACACTGAGTACGCAGCAGGGGAGGGGGAGCGATAACAGTTATCGTGGCCTCACTGCACCACACCCGACCCGAAATGGAAGTCCAGCAGGTGTTTCAACTCGACCTTCTCCGCCCATGTCAGGTCAGTCGAAAAGAACGGGTGTAGCCAGTACCCGCTCGCGTCGTTGAAGCCCACCACCGGCATCCCATCGCGCACCCGCACATAGCCCTGCGCGAAGTCATAGTGTGGTGTTTTAGGGGATTAGCCTCGGAAAATGCCATAAGGATTGTCCCCACCCGCATTTCCGGTAAGCTCTCGCTGTCCGGTGAGCAGATTTCACCCTCTGGAATCATCAAAACAGCCTGGAATGAGCGGCAAAACGCCGGCTAAATCGCCAGAAAACGGGTATCAGACAAAATCCAACCACCCGTCACAAGCGTGCTTGTGCGGGAAAGATCAGCGGCAGACCAGGAACAGCTAGGGAAGCTTGCTGCGGCGCTCCCACAGCAGCCGGTGGTGCAGCTCGACGGTGCGTGCTTCGGCGCAGATGAGCCGGAAGTACGGCCAGAACGCCATGCTGGGGCCGTGCAGCCCACGGATCGGCAGCTGTTTCAAAGGTTTTCCTTCCAGCGTGACATGGAAGCAGCGCTGGTGAGCATCCAGATGCACCAGCACCATCTGTTTAGCATAGGCCGAGCCAATGGCATAGGTGTGGCGGTCCACCTGGATCGTGCCATCACTGGTCACGCGCCGGCGGTAGACGCGACCATGAGCGGCTTCCAGCCAGCGATCCGGGGAAACCTCATCGGGCAGCTGAGGCAGACGGGGCAAGGTGGGGAAAGCCACCGACGGCGGTTGGTTTTGGCAGGCACGCCCCTGGTGTGGCCGCTGGTCATTGTAGTAGGTGGGAAACGCTTCCAGCCGCTCCAACGCTTCGGCAAAGGTGGCGGGGAAACGGCGGGCAAACCACTCGTGCTTGAGGGTGTATTATCGGGGGACATCGGCAGGCGAAAGAGACTGAGGACATCGTAAACAGTCCCGCGAACGCCCCTCTCAACATTGCCACCAGCCGCTTAGCAAGCCTTGAGCCTGGCCTTCAGGGATAAAACCGCCCTTTTCAGCAGCGCCAAATCACTCCCTTCGGCTCAACAAGACGACTTTAACCGACCCGCCTGTCTACAGCCGAGCTGCAGCTGCGCCAAAAGCGGAGGAAGGCGGCTTACCCTGTCAGCCTGCGCCGCCGCTGTTCGGCTTGCCGTCGCTTTTCTTCAGATTGGGCGGCCTGCAACATAGAGTCCACATAGTGGTCGAGCGCGAGTTGACCGTGAAACAGATGGCGAATGGGACATACTTTCAACGGCTGGCGCTTGAGCCAGACCTGAAACTGCTTCTGCGGCGCATCCACCACCAGCATCACCGGCTGCCCGGCATAGCGCTTGCCAATGTAATAACGCGCATTGTCTACAGTGACATTGCCACTGCTGCGGACCAGCCGCTTGAACCCCTGGCGGTGGTAATGCGGTAGCCAGGCATCCGGGTCAACCGTCTGCGGCAAACCGGGCAGGCGCGGGAGTTCACCTGCCGCTCGTACAGGGGGTTGGTTGTGACACGTCACCGCCTGGCTGGGACGTTCCAGATTGTAGAAGTGCCGATGCTGGTGCAGCAGGTGTTGGGCTTGGGGAACTGTGGCCGGCCGTTTGGGGTAAAGGCACTCTTCCTTCTGCGTGCGGATAAAGCGCTCCACATACGGCTTGCGATCGGGGCGGCGCGGTGGGCAGACCAGGGGCGTAATGCCCACACACAGCAGAAAGCGCATTAATGCCGAGGGGAAGTCGCCCATTGACCAGCTGGCGACAAAGCGCGGATCGCGGTCAAAGCGGATCGCACGCGGCCGCCCAACCGACCCCAGCACCTCAATGAGTGCCATGAGGGCGTGTTGCGCATCAAACTGGTCACTGACCAGGGTTTCGAGCGCAATGGAAGTGCCCGTATCCACCACATTGAACACTTCCACCTGGTGCTGTCGCTTGGCCGACACTGTGGAATGGGCGGTGATGACATCGGTGAAATCCATCTCCCACAGCTGGAGTGGTTCGGCCGGCTCAAGCGGGACATGGATACGAGGCGCAGGACGCGGAATACGCTGGTAACGAACCAGCACTTCATGGACGGTGCTGGCGGCCTGGGGCACATAGACCCCCAGGCGCTTCAGGTCAGGATCGCGCTGCAGGTGGTAGAGGATGTTGCGGGCCCCCACCCGGCGTTGGTACTGCTCGGTCAGCTGCTCCCGCAGATGGAGGATTTTGGCTTCGACCGCTTCGGTCAGCTGCTTTGGGGAGGTCTTGCGCTGCCGCGAGCGGCTCATGAAGTCGGCCAGGTCGTTGCCGTCCACGCCGGTCAGCCTGGCTTTCCACTTTTGTACCCACGCAGGGGACATCCCCACGTTCCCCGCCAGCTGGGCCAGGGTCAATTCCGGCTGGCTTTGCAGTAAGCGCCACAGGTGCGCGCGTTTGGCTACCCACTCGATCTCCATCGCGGTCTCCTTTCTCTAGTGCGGAGGCCGATTTTAGCGAGGCGCTGCCGACTCCACGATGTCCTCAGTCTCTTTCGCCTGCCGATGTCCCCCGATAATACATGAGGGTGCCAATGCAGCGTTCGACGACCGGCTTCAGATCGGGACGGCGTGGTGGGCAGACCACCGGCTCCACTCCCAGGCAGCGCAGAAAACGGAGGAAGGGGGACGGATAGCTGTCGCGTGTCCACGCCCCCCACAGCCGCACATCACGGTCGAAGCGCAGCCGCTGCGGTAAGCCATGCAGGAGGAACAGCCGTGTCACCGCGGCCAGTGTCGTCTCAGCGTGGTAGCCGGCGCTGCCTTCCAGATACACCAGGCGGGAAGTCCCACGATCCACCACGATGAGGAACTCAAACACCCCGTCCTCAGGCAGCCAAATCTCGGCAAAGTCCAGCTCCCACTCCTCCATCGGGGCGGGTAACACCAGTGGTTCCCGCTGGTGGGCAACCTTCGGCCGTATCCAGCCCTGCTCATGCAGGATGTGGGTAATGGTGGTCAGGCTCCTGGGCAGGGTGAAGGCGACTTCATGGGTCTTGGCGTACTGCTGTAAGCCGTAGGCAATGGTCTTCGCCCCTGCCGGCCGGTGAAACTGCTCGGAGAGCTGCTGGCGCAAGTCGCTTACCAGCTGTCTGGCCTCCACCCCAATCTTCTTTGGGATGGTCTTGGGCACATGCGAGCGACTCCGAAACACCTCCAGAGTGAGGGTTGGGGCGGCTTTGATCCGCTGCACCCAGCGGCGCACCCATTTCGGATCGTGTCCCAGCTCGCGCGCATAACGCCGCAGGCTCCAGTCGGGCTGCGCCTGCATGAGTTGGTAGAGTTTGATGCGCTCAAAGACCCACGCTGTTTCCTGTGTCATGGGGTGCTCCCTTCGTCCTCTGGCTGACAACCGAGAGCTTACCGGAAATGCGGGTGGGGACAATCCTCGCGGCCTCTTCTGAGGTCAATCCCCTAAAACACCACAGTCATAGATTGCCTCTGCCTCGAAACACGGCCATGCCTTGCGCGGACGACGCGCCACATAAAAATCGATTACCCGCTGCATCTCCTTCAGTTCGGGGAGCGTAGCGATGTAACCCGCGTGCATGATCTGATGCGTTTCCGCATTCACCCCCAGCAGCGGCTGATCAGGGCAACGGTGCAGCGCATAACTGATGTCAAAGCCCACCACCTGCACCCGCTCGGTCAGGCACAGGTAGTGCAGGCTGGTGTGCAGGGCGGCCAGTGCGTCGGGATTGATGTGTTCCATTTTTGCGCCTCCGTTTCCAGATCACTTTTCATCCTTTCATTGTAGCGGGGAATGACCTGGCCACAGGGCATTGACCGGATAACAGGTGATATCCACCCATGTCGCGACTGGCCGAGCTAAACCCTCTAATGTTAGGGGGCGCAGCCTGTGGATTTTTTTACTATTCTGGAATCTATATATATAGACTGTTTAGAAAAGTAAGACCTGAGGAATTCAGGCACAAAGTGGGGGCATTATTATGCGACGCATTGATGTGTTCGTCAGTTCAAAAATGAATGAACTGGCGCTTGAGCGCGATGCCATCGCCGAAGCACTACGAACTTTTGATGACCCCATCTACGAACTGCATCCATGGGTGTATGAAGATGATGCCACTGCCCGCAGCGCCTCCATTCACTCCACCTTCCTCAAAGCATTAGAAAACTCTGCCCTTTATATCGGCATTTTTGCCCAGGAATATGGGCAGTGGACAATTGATGAATATAACCACGCGACCGGTTGGGGCATTGATCGTCACATCTATGTCAGGAAGATGCCCGAAGAGCAGCGTGATCCTGCGCTGCGGGATTTCCTGGCGCAGATCATGGATGTGAAATCCGGGCTGGCCCCGGTCTATTTCGATACGCCGGAAGACCTGGCCCAGCGCGTCAAGGACTCGCTGCGCGCATGGCTGCAGGAGCGCACGGTGCGGCGTCCAGGCAGTTTCGCCGCGCTCACGGCTGAAAGCCCGGATGATCTGCTGGGCCGCCGTGAACCGCTTATAGGGCGCGAAACGGAACTGGCAGAGATCATGCAGCGGTTAGAAGTCGGCGAGCCGGTGCTGCTTCACGGCTTTGGCGGCATGGGCAAAACCCGGTTGGCCGGGGAGGTCGCCGCCCACTGGTTGCAGCAGCCTGATTCTGGTTATGTTTTGTGGCAGATCGTCGGTGACCAGAGCAACACGGAAACGCTGCAAGCGCTGGCGCGTGGCATCAAGCGTGTGATCGAAATCAACGCCCCGGATAACCAACCTCAACTTCAAACCATCATCAAAGACCTGCTCACCAGTGAAGGGGCGCTGCAGCTCCAGCTTACGCGCCGTCTGCTGCGTGAGGTAGAGGTTCGGCTGGTAGTCCTGGATGACGTGTGGAACAAGGAGGAGCGCGAACTCGAAGCGCTGCTGGAGATGCTGCCCGAAAACGCCCGGCTGCTGATGACCTCGCGCCAGCGTTACAGCGTCGCAGACAAGGTTTATCTGAGGCGGTTAGATCGCCCCGCGGCGCTGTCGCTGATTCGTTATCATGCCCGCGATCCACGCTTGACCGCCGACCCTGCGCTGGAACAACTGTGTGCCGTCCTGGGCGATCATCCCTATGCGCTGAAGCTGGCCGGAGGGATGCTCGAAGAGGATTTTACGCCAGCCGCGCTGCTGGAACAGATTGATAAACGCCTGAAAGGACGCGAAGGGCTGGCGAAGATCGGCAGCGCGCTGTTAAAGGAAGTGGTCGAAACCAGCCTGAACGTGCTCTACCTGTCCAGTCGCAGCGGCAAGCTGGCTTATTCCCTGTTTTTTGATCTGAGCGCCTTCTTCAACCCGCAGGTCACGCCGCAGCTCTTAAATGCTTACCTGCGCGCCACCCACAAACCTCACGACCCCGACACACTGGATAATGTGCGCCATCTGACGCGGCGCGGGCTGGTGGAGCAGGAGCAGCACCGCAACGGCGTGACGTATTACCGCCTGCACGAGATTGCCCATCGCTACGGGCAGGGGACGGTCAGCTCGCGCTACCCGGATGATGTGCTGGAAGCCTGCCAGCTTTTTGCCCAGGAGCAGCGCAGCAACCTCAACCTGATCGATGTTGAGATCGAGAACCTGCTGGGAGCAGTGGACATTGCGCGGGAGAAGGCGCAGACAGCACCCAGCTACCGCACGCTGCTATCCGGGATTGTGCATGAGCTGGCACAGGGACCGTATCTGGCGGCCAGAGGCTTTCAGGCGATCACCGGGGATTTACTGGAAGAAGCAGCAGACGCGGCGCTGAGTGTGCAGGATTATAAAACTGCTCATTATCTGCTGAGCAAGATGGGTAATTATTACGCCTTTTACGTGGATGACCTCCAGGCCGCGCTGGCGACCTACCAGCGCGCCAGAGAACTGACCGATCTGTTTGAGCCACAAGCCAAAGCCCGGCAGCGCGCGGCTGTGGTGCTAAGTGTGATGGGCATTATGCAGGTAAGACAGGGCGGGGCAGGGGGTGCCTTCTTTGATGAAGCCGAGCAGATCGCCCGCGCTGCCGATGATGCTTATGCGCTCAGCCATGTTTATGAACAGCGCGGTAATCAGGCGGCACTGACCGGACAGGTGGAGCAGGCACTAGGGCTGTACGAGCAGGGGATCGCCTACGCGGAGCAGTTGAGCGACCCGGCACGCTATGAACGGCTGTTCCCGCTGCTGCTCAACCAGGGGTCTATGCAGGAGGAACTCGGCGCGCAGCGCGAGGCGCTTACCACCCATCGTCGCCTGCTGCGGCTGGCACGACAGGCCGATCACCATATTCACATCGCGCACATCCTGCATTCCATCGGCCAGGATTACCACGCGCTGCGCCGAAGCACCCGCGCCGCGCAGTTCCTCAACCAGGCGCTGACCTGCTACCGCACCCTCAACCTGCGCGCCAAAGTGAAGGAGCTGGAACAGTTTATGGACGCGCAGGGCATCCCTCAGAAGACCTGAACTTAGCCTGTGAGTGCTAAGCAGAGTTATTTATTTATAAGGAAGGAAAAGATGATGAAACGCTTCAGAAGACTGGTACTGGTCGGGCTGTGTATCATGGCATTTTCTACAGAGCACATAGCTGCGCAAACCTTTGTGAATGATGTCGCCGTGATTATCGTGGATGTCTTCGAGAACAGCACAGACGATCCCGATGCACTTCTTGAAGAAGCACAAGAGAACAATGAAAACTGCCTGCTCACCCCTTACGGGCAGGGGCATGTTTTTATCAGCGGAGCGACCGAAGCGCCAATCAGTGAGCTGCATGGGCAGGTCGTCTATAACCAAATGTTTTATCTTATTGAGCGGTCCGGTTTTGGCGCGCAGCTCAGCACACCACTGTCTGTAACTTCTGCGCCACTGAGCCGGGCGGATAGCTGGCAGTCGGCTTCCGAGCAGCGGCTGCATCTGCTGGGTGTGGATACCGAGGGGTATACGTCGGAGGTTATCGCCGAGCGCATCCGTATAGTAATTGAGGAAATCCAAAACCTCGATATTTCGATGATCGTGGGGCTGCTGCCGTGGGGGATTGCGGCCTGCGCTGATTTGCCGCAAGCAGACATCGCCGCTGTCGAAAGCTACATGAACGAAGTGGGCGAGCAATTTCCTGAGCTGAAGGCGCTCTTCGACCAGACGAAAAGCGAAACGGTTGACGCATGGGAAGCGCTGCATTCGTCGTCGGAGTTCGCACCGGTGGTGCAACCTACAGCAGCGAACCCTAACCCAGACGAATACCGTGAGAGATTTTTGACCGATACGGACGATCGGTTGTTTGTCGAGCTTCAAACACTGGCAGACGGGGGCGGGGTAACATTCATCGCCTCGGCGGGCAACCTGGGCTGGGACTTTGCGATGGCACCGGGGGCGTGGGGCAGCGTGGTCAGTGTCAGCGCCGATTATGAGGACTACGGGCCGCGCGGCTGTCCGGATGCCGGTTTCACACTGCTGACCAACGCGGGCGAGATTATGACCGATGGGGTGTATGACTGCCTGAGTGGGACATCCTTCGCCGCGCCGCGCGCCGCGCTGGATTACGCCCTGTTCGCACTGAACAACGGGCAAATGGACTGCGACACAATCATCCCCGCCCTGAGCCAGCCTATTTACCAGTTTGGAAGCCGCCCGATCAGCATAGCCGCCTTCGGCGGAGGTTGTGATGGCTTCCGCGAGCAGCACTACCTGCCGGAAGGGCTGACTGCCTTTGACCTGGTGGCCTCATGGCAGACGAATGCCGCGAGTGATGTGTGGACACTGAACCTGCGAGGGAATATCCCGTATATCAATAATTCCGGCCTGCCAGTGACAGCAGACGATGTCGTGGCGGTCATCCGTAACAACCCGCACCGTTTCCGCTATCTGCTCAATGCTCAGGCTATCGCGCCTGATACCGTCACCCTTGAGTTTAGCGTCGGGGCGCACAGGCTGCTGCACCTGCTGGCGCTGACGAAGATGTCGGACGTAACACATCAATGAGCCTCCTTCCAGGCTGACAGGCGGCCTGCCCCGCAGGACAGGCCGCTGACATGGGTTTTATTGCAGCGCTTCGGGTTCGTAGGTGATGAAGGCAGCGTAAGGGCCGGTGATGTAACGCAGGGCCTCCGGGCTGAAGTCGCTGAGAGCGGGGTTGAGCGCGGCGGTCTGCGAGCGGGCAGAGGCTGTTAACGGGAAATAGGTCAGGTTGACACGGGACTCCTTGAGGCGGGCTTTGACAAAGGCCGCCGGGGTGTGGATGCTGGGCTGGCTGAGGGCGTAGCGGATAAGATGCTCGACAGTGGGCGCGCCGTGCCGGGCTTCGAACGCTGCCCGTTCGCGTTCGGTCAGGCCGGGGAGCAGGGTGCGGGGCAGGGCGGTTTGTGCCGGATCGCTGTCCGTTTCGGCGTTTTCGGCTGTGAAGCTGTCTATTTCGTGGTCGGTTTCGGCGTTTTGCGCCGGAATATAATTGTTTGTTGTTGTTTTTGTTGTTTCTGAATCCACAACAACAGACAAAAGATTCTTTAAAGAGTCTGTTAAAGAGTCTTGTTTATAAGTTTCGGCGTTTTCGACCGGGTCAAACGGGGAAAACTCACCGGGCTGATGTGGCCGGGTGGGGATTTCCTGTTCCGGCGCATTCGTCCCGAATGGAGTTTCCCGTTGCGGCGCATCTGGCCGGGTGGAAGTATTCTGTTCCGGCGTAATCGTCCCGAACGGGGTTTCCTGTTCCGGCGTATCTGGCCGGAACGCCGCCGTTTTGGTGGTGGTGGCGGCTGCGGCCTGGCTTCCCGCCACCAGCGGTTCGGGCGTATCCAGCCCCATCCAGGTGCAGACCTGCTGCGGGGTGGTCTGGAGCAAGGCGGCCAGCGCGGCGATGAAGCGTTCCGGGTTGAGGCGGTAGTGATTGGTGGGGCTGCCGTCAGCCTTCATGACCTTACGCTCTACGCCGATGGCTTCCAACAGGCGGGTGCGATGGATGCGCTTGACCATGCTTTCGGTGAGGGCGCATTCGCTGAACCAGTCCGGCGCGCTGCGATGCAGCCAGCCACCGGGCTTCTGCGGCTGCGGCCAGCCCTCCACAAGGTGACGCAGCATGATGGCCGCGACGGGATCACCGACGAGATGATGGAGCAGGGCAGGGGTGGTTTTGAGGTGGGTATGGCGGGCGTGGTTGACGAGGCGGGTTAAAGCCGGGTAAAGATCAAGGGTCAGTGCATTGCGGTCGGTCGCCATCTGTGGTATCCTTCCAATACTAAGATCGCCCGTCGTTTTGGGTTGCCACCGTGGGACGACGAGTATCTGTGCTTATGAAATTGAACGCCCAGTTCCTTGAACCGCCCGCCTAGTGTGGGCGGTTTGAGTCTGGATGGGTTCAATGTTGTATATGGGAACTATAACAAGATAAGACCCTCCGCGCAAGCAAGTCGTGGGGGGTCTTATATTTTACCTCAGAAGCGAACATTTGTGCGGGCGCTGAGGTTAGGGTTTGGTTCGAGTTTTTGGGGGTGGGGCGCGCAGCCCGCTGCGCCCCTACAGGGTGGGGTGGTAGATCAGGGGTAGCGTTTGAGGCTGCGCGGGCATTTGTTTATGCAGCACCCGATTCGTCCACCGAAAAATTAAACCGACTCCGCTTCGCGGAGAGAAGCGGACGGGAGAAGTCTCCCCCGCGCGCCTGCGGCGCTGCCCCCTCCAGAGGACAGAGATCAGGAAGATGTGTAGTGAGCAGCTAGTTTGTCAGCAAATATTCAGGTAAGTTACAATAGTTAAAATTCTTACTGGAATAACAGCTTTCTCTTCAAGCCAATTCCGCTGACGGTGAACCTGACCTATGGCAAGACTTGATAAAACAACCTTTGATGAAATCGTTGCGCTCCTTGCGCCAGCGATGGGCAGTCTCCATAGCCGTCAGGCCTTTGTGACCCAAAGCCTGTATGATGCCCCGCTGCTGGTGCAGCACATCGACTACGACGGCAATGCGCAGCAGTTCACCGTCCATCTGGTGCGGGAATGTGTCCAGTTCGGACAGATTGCGCCGGGACAGCTTGCCGTCGTCGCGCTACTCGCTCATGTGCGGGAACAGGTCGGCTACGATGGGCAACAGAAAATTGACCGCATCATCACCGGAATCACCCGCGAACATACCGAAACGCCATTTGAGTTCATCGGCGCGGCGGGGGATGGTGCACACATCTTCATTTCGTATTCGCGGATGAATCTGCCGTTTGTGCAGCAGCTCACCCGTGATTTGCAGGCACGCGGTATCAACATCTGGATTGATAAGGTCGGCTTGAAGGCGGGCACGCCTGACTGGGAGAACGCCCTGCGTGAGGCCATCAAACAGTCAGATGGGGTGGTGCTGGTGGCTTCACCGGAGTCGCGGCTGTCGCCTTATGTGCGGGATGAGCTGGCGATTGCCAAAGCCGCAAAACGCACACTTTACCCCGTCTGGGCAGCGGGCGACGAGTACAGCGACTGCATCCCAATGGGGATGGGCTACATCCAGTCTGTGGATATGCGCGGCGATGCTTACGAGCGCGGAGTGGATGAACTCGTTGCGGTGTTAGCCGGGACAAAAACACCTGATATGGGTGAGAGCGCCACAGCGCCCACAGACGAAGAACCGTCACCCGTGCCCCCGGATTTTGAGCCGCGCAACCCGTACAAGGGGTTACGTGCCTTCCGGGCAGAAGATCGCAGTGACTTCTTCGGGCGTGATGCGTTGATCGCGGAATTGATTGAGGCGCTGCGCTTCGAGAAGGGACAGCCGCGTTTTCTGGCGGTGGTCGGTGCATCTGGTAGTGGTAAGTCGAGCGTCGTCATGGCGGGACTACTGCCTGCGCTGGTAGACGGAGCGCTCAATGGCAGCCAGCACTGGCGTTATCTCAACTCAATCGTGCCGGGGACACATCCGCTGGAAAACCTGACCATCGCACTGGCTGAGCTGTTCCCCGAAAAATCACAGACGGCCATCCGTGAAGACCTGGACAATCTCAACACGCGTGGCCTGCATACCCTGGCGAAGCAGGCCGCGAAGAACACCAGGCTGGTGCTGTACATCGACCAGTTCGAGGAACTGTTCACGCTGACGGCCAGCGAGGACGAGCGCCGCCACTTCATCGACCTGCTGACGACCGCGGTGACGGAGCCGGATGGGGCATTGCTCGTTATCCTCAGCCTGCGGGCGGATTTCTACGACCGTCCGCTGGAATACAACGCGCTGGGCAAGCTCATCGAGGAACAACAGCGGGCGGTGCTGCCGCTGACACTGGCTGACCTGTACGATGTGATCGAACAACCCGCTCGGCTCGACGATGTGCGTGTCACGTTTGAAGATGGGCTGGTAACGGACATCCTGTTCGCGGTGCGCGACGAGATCGGGGCATTGCCACTGCTGCAATTCACACTCGATCAGCTTTTTGAACGGCGCGACGGGCAGACCCTCACCCACGTCGCTTATGCGGACATCGGCGGAGTGCGCGGCGCGCTGACCAAACATGCCGAGCAGACCTATCTCGACCTGCCCTCTGACGAACACCGCCGCATGGCGCGGGCATTATTCCTGCGGTTGATCGAACCCGGCACGACCGAGCAGGATACCACCCGCCGCCGCGCCGACCGGAGCGAGATCACCCTGCCTGACCCGCAGCAGACGCGCATCCTGAGCGAAACGGCTGAGATTTTTGTGAACGCCCGTTTGCTGATCCGTGCTGAAAACACGATTGAAGTGGCGCATGAGGCCCTGATCCGCGAATGGGATCGGCTGAAGCTGTGGCTGAACGAAGCGCGTGATGATCTGCGTTTGCAGAAAAAGATCAGCGTAGATACCGCCGACTGGATTGCTGATGGCCGTCAGTCGGATTATGGCGCACTCTATAGCGGACGCATCCTTCGGGAGGCACAGAGCTGGGGACAGCGCTCACTCCCCAGCCTGGACGAAATAGCCTTTCTGCGGGCTGGTGCGGAACGTCAAGCACAGCTTGAAGCGCTGGAAGAGCACCGCAAACGGGAACTCAACAAGGCCGCCCAACGTGCCGAGAAGTCGCGCGAGGCATCGCTGAAAGCAGCTAATCAGGCGCGGTTGATCCTTACAGCCCTGATTGCAACAGCGATTTTCGGTGTAATTGCATTTTTCGTCGCCAATGCCCAATATGTTGAAACACTTGACCGTGCGAACGCGACCTTAACAACTGTCGCCAACGCTGTTGCTGCCGCTGACGCACAGTTGAGCGATGCGACCGCGACCTTAGGCTATGTGCAGGATCAGGCCACCGTCTTTAGTGTCCAGCAGGCACGCGCTGGAACGCAGGTGGCTGGACTAGGCATCGTTCCACAGCGGGAGGTGGCGCTCAGCCCACAGGACATCATTGCCGAAGCGACGCAGATCGCTGCGCTGGCGGCCTGGCAGCCGCTTCAACAGGAATTTAACGGCATCGAGATGGTACAGGTGCCAGCAGGCTGTTTCTGGATGGGCACTATCCTGTTTTCAGACACTTCTGTACACCAGCAATGCTTTGACGCGCCGTTCTGGATCGGTAAATATGAAGTGAGCTATGCAGAGTATGCGCGTTTTATTGATGATGGCGGCTATGACAACCCGGATTACTGGACAGAGGCGGGCTGGGACTGGCGAGGTGAGAATACCATCTTGCAACCCAGTGCATGGGAGAACAGCCCATTTAATGCGCCGCAACAACCCGTCGTCGGGGTAAGCTGGTACGAGGCAATGGCTTATGCACGTTGGGCAGAGATGGCTTTATGCAGTGAGCATGAGTGGGAATACGCTGCACGAGGACCTAACAGCACTCTCTACCCCTGGGGGAACGAGTTTGTTGCTGATAATTGGGTTTATTCCGGTAACTCAGGCGGGTCCCCTGCCATTGTTGGCAGTCGCCCTGATGGCGCATCCTGGGTGGGGGCGCTTGATATGAGTGGCAACGTATGGGAATGGACACTTTCTGTATATGAGGAGTATCCATATGTCACAGACGATGGACGTGAGGACATTAGTTCTAATTTGTGGCGGGTGTTGCGCGGTGGCTCGTGGTTCAACCCTTACGACGATGCGCGTGCCGTGTACCGCGACTCCAATCTTCCACGCAATCGTGACAGCCGCTTCGGTTTTCGGTTGTGCCGTCCCCCTTCTCGTTAGGTTTTTCTGATCACTATGGGCGGTCGAAAAATTTGGGACAATGCCACCTGTTCCCTTAGAGGCAGACCAACCTGCCCGCAGTTTGCCAGCGACGAGTCACAAGTGACTAAAGCGTTCCCACCCACGAGTGCCGGTGTCGCTACGGCCACCAGCCCGGTGTGGACATCGATCGCGTCGCCAACGCCGACGAGCACACCGACCACGTCCGCGCTCACTTTCGTCGGTGCGGTGGGTTAATCAGCGCGCGCCTTTCCAGAACAGTTCTGGGAGAGGAGTCTTATGCTAAAAACGGTGGTTAAAGCCTCTCTTTTCTAAGCCATTATTCGAAAGAACTTTGAAACTGAGCTAAACTCATGAAATGGGAAGCTCACTCAAATTTCACCTGACAGAAGCTGAAGTAGAGGCGGTTCGTGAGGCCATGAACCACGATCCACGTCCTGAAGTGCGACAAC
>JBGSXK010000530.1:0-10651 GCA_041751455.1 Anaerolineae bacterium | reverse complement strand
GACCTGGGGATTGACCTGTATCTGTGTGGCCACACACACGGCGGACAGATTCGTCTGCCACTGCTGGGAGCCTTATTTTCCAGCAGTCATCTGGGCAACCGTTTTATCATGGGGCGCTATGAACTGGGCACGACCACCCTTTACACTTCACGCGGGGTGGGCATGGAGGGACTTGGCGCGCCGCGCGCCCGTTTCCTGTGCCCGCCGGAGATTATCCTGTGGGAAATTCAGGGGTCAGCCTCCCCCTCATCATCCATATAAGCGAAGTTAAAAGGAAAATTCAATGCCCATCACCAATTATGAATGTCATGACCGGGTGTTCTTCGCCAAAGAGACCGGCTTCGTCACTACTGAAGAGGCCTATGTGTGGGTGGAAAAGCTGGAAAGCTGCGCATCACAAAACCAGCAGCCTATTGTTGCGCTGGTAGATGCGCTGGAAGTCACACGTATCTCGCCCGTTGCCTATCAGGTATTCAGCAAGGCTAGCTTTACCGAGAACGTGGTGGGCGTGGTCGTGGCGACGAATGCCGTTATCACCCAGACCTCCACGACGATCAGCCGCCTGGGCAAGCGCCAGCAGACCTGGGTGTTCTCCACGCTGGACGAAGCACGGCAGTACGCCCTCCGTCTGCTGGAAGAGAATCCTGAATACGATTCACCCGATCAAGCTGAATAAGTACATAATTTTTACGCTCCTGTAAGGCTTTTCTGGTAGTTATTATAAATAAATACCATAGAGTAGAAACTACAAGAATGATGCCATACCGAGTCCAGTGGGGCAATGACGAGCGGACGATCATCCATGAAATTTATGAGGGGGTGCTGACAGTTGAGGATTACTATCAGGCTTCTGAGGAAACCAACAGGCTGCTGGATACTGTACCTCATGCCGTTGATGTGATCGCAGATGCCAGCAGGATCACGCTTATCAAGGGGAATATGCTCAACGCCGCCCGGCAGGTGAGCCTTAAGTCCCGCCCCAACCAGAGGATGGTGGTTGTTGTGAAGCCCGATCTCATGATTGAAATCCTCATTTCCATCATCACCAAGCTGTTTCCTGGCATGGATATTCGCACTGTCAAAACACTGGAAGAAGCCTACGCCTTCATTGCATCCAGGGCCGTATTACACCCAAAGTGAAGCTGTTTGATAGCCGGAACCAGGGTTTGATTTTTTGCCTCCGCCAAAAGTTGGAGGGGAAATATCCCTCCTGGCTGAGGCTGAAGGCCTGTTCAGCAGCGTAGAATAGACATAATACTCATACACACTCAATCATCATCAAAACTGACGCAAAGGGGGATAGAGCCATGTATTCAATCAGCCAGTTTATTGCCACGATCATTTTGTGGCTGGTGTTTGCCTGGGCAGCGATGATGCTTATCGGTGAAAGCGTGTTTCTGCCCGCCCTGAGCGTTTTTACCCTGGGGTTAGTTCTCGTGCTGGCGGTGCTGATAGCGACCATTATCGTTATGCGGGCGGAAGATCGCATCCGCTAAGCGCCCTGAAAACCACATTTTCGCCCAGATGTGAAGCAAAGGGGTTAACACTTTGAACACCACCATACATCTTTTTCGCAAAACGACTGATGTTGAAACCTTCGGCGCGCATCAGGCCATTTTTCTGGAAGGTGAGTATGGCGATGTGATGTACATTGTCCAGGAAGGTATTGTAGAGATTTTCTATGATGATCGCCTGCTCGATATTGTCGAGGAGGGCGGTATCCTGGGCGAAATGTCGCTCATCAACGGGGGACAGCGCAGTGCTACTGCCATCGCCCGCACTGAGTGTAAGCTGGTTGCTATTGACCGGGAACGGTTTGAGTTTCTGGTGCAGGAAACCCCCAACTTCGCGCTCGATGTGATGCGCATTCTTAGCGAGCGCCTGATGAAGGCGCAGGCCATGACCGCCTGAAATCCGGCTGACACGCTTCGATACTTTGTTTTTGACAAAGTGGCAATCCGCTGCTCTTTTTGCGTTTCGCCACTGGATAGATGAGTTATAATCCTCGGCATGAATGTCCTGTTCGGAGAGGATAAATGTGCCAATGCCCCCGAAATTGCTGCCATTCGCCGGATTATGTCTGCTATTCATCAGCGGCCTGTTGTTAAGCGCCTGTGCCTCGACGCAGCATTCTGGTGGGCTGGCCGGGACAATCGTGATCCGGGAAACCCCCTGTGCAGCACTCACCCTGGCAGCAGTGGCACAGGCAGAACTGACTGTGACGGCAATTGTGGCTGAGGCGACGCAAAGCCCCGCTGTCTCAGTGGCACAGGCGGTGGAGGGCACCCCTCTGCTGGATGCAGAACTGACCATCACAGCGATTGTGGCCGAGGCGACGCAAAGCCCTGCTGTCTCAGTGGCGCAGGCGGTGGAGGGCACCCCTCTGCTGGATGTAGAACTGACCATCACAGCGATTGTGGCCGAGGCGACGCAAAGCCCTGCTGCCTCAGTGGCGCAGGCGGTGGAGGGCACCCCTCTGCTGGACGCGGAACTGACCATCACAGCAATTGTGGCTGAGGCGACGCAAAGCCCCGCTGTTTCAGTGGCACAGGCGGTGGAGGGCACTCCTCTGCTGGATGCAGAACTGACCATCACAGCAATTGTGGCCGAGGCGACGCAAACTGGAACGGTTGTAGTGATCCCCTGCACCCCGACCGGCGACGGATAAAGCGCCTAATGGCATTACCCACAGGGTGAGGCTTACGGTAAAATTCACCTGGCTCGGCAGTGGACAGGGCATTTTGAACAATTCTGCTGCCTCAACGCCAGAACGGATAGAGGGTATATGGTTAAAGCTGCCATTATTGGAACCGGAAATATCGCCTTTAAACACGTAGACGCACTGCGACAGGCTGGCGAGTCTGTTCAGTTAGTGGCCGCCGTCGATATTGACGCAGCACGAGTGCAGGCCTTTTGCGAGAATCATCATATCCCGCGTGGATACACCGAGATTGGTGCGATGCTGGCCGAGCAGCAGCCTGATCTGGTTCATCTGTGTACTCCGCCGGGACTCCATGCCACGCAGGTGATCCAATGCCTGGAAGCCGGGGCGTGGGTCTTTTGCGAGAAGCCGTTGTGCGCCTCACTGGCAGAGTTTGATGCCATTACTGCTGCTGAAATGCGCACAGGTTGTTATGCTGCCAGTGTGTTCCAGAACCGTTATGGGGCAGGCGGGCAGCATCTCAAGCGCCTGATTGATACGGGAGAACTGGGTCGCCCACTGGTGGGGGTCTGCCAGACAACCTGGTATCGCTCACAGGCTTATTATGATGTGCCCTGGCGCGGGAAGTGGGAAACAGAGACGGGCGGCACGACCATGATTCACGGTATTCACGAGATTGATCTCATGTTGTGGCTGCTGGGGGATTGGCGTGAAGTGAGCGCCATGATGGACACGCTTGATCGGGATATCGAAGTGGATGATGTGACGATGGCACTGGTCAGACTGGAAAATAAGGCGTTGGTGAGTGTGATTAACAGTGCGCTCTCGCCCCGACAGGAAACCTACCTGAGGCTGGATTTCCAGAAGGCCACGGTCGAACTGCGTCATCTTTACGGTTATACCAATAAAGACTGGTCTTACACCCTGCCCGAAGGCTCTGCCGATGCTGATAAGCTGGCCTACTGGCAGGCCATCCCTGACAGCGCACCTTCCACGCAGACCTCGCAGCTCAAGCCGTTTCTGGCGGCACTGGCGCGTGGGGAACGCCCCCCTGCCAGCGGCGACGATGTACGCCGCACCATGGAATTTCTGACCGCGCTGTATAAGTCGGCGCTCACCGGGCAGACAGTTACGCGCGGCAGTATCACCCCCGGCGATCCCTTCTATTATGCGATGAACGGAAATCTGAACCGTGCAGACACCAAGATCACAGAGTAACATCAAGAGCTGAGCAGCGAGTTTTGACTCAGCACTTTCCAGTATTTACATGCTGACCGAAAGCGCCTGACTGATGTTCAAACTGACCCACGCCTTCCATGATCATATTGAATTAGCCTGCGACGAGCGTCCATTATTTCGCTATGTTTATAACAACTTTACGCCCGCGCTGGAATCGCCGCGCCCTTATTTTCATCCGCTCTACACCCTGGCGGGCGATAATGTGACGCTGTTCCGCCCGCACGATCACCGCTGGCATCATGGCCTTTCAATGACAGTGGCGCAGCTTTCTGGCCAGAACTTCTGGGGCGGCAGGACGTATGTTCGTGATCAGGGTTATGTCCAGTTAGAGAATAATGGTCGCCAGCAGCACCGCACCTGGGAGGATATGGTCGCTACAAACCATCGTGTTTACCTCAGGGAGCATCTGTCATGGGTGACACAGCAGGGCGAGGAGTGGCTGAGCGAGACACGACGCATCGAAGTCTCCGAGGTTAATCAGGAGGCGGGTTACTGGTCTCTGGAGCTTGGTTTCCGCCTCAACAATGTGCGGGGAGAGCCGCTGGTGTTTGGCTCTCCAGCCACCGAAGGCCGCCCCGGTGTTGGTTATGGAGGACTGTTCTGGCGGGGTGTGCGCGATTTTACTGGAGGCCGGATCATGCTGGAAGGTGGAGCAGAAACCAGCAGTGATGACATGACCGTGATGGGCAAAAGCGGCGGCTGGCTGGCCTTTACCGGCCAGCATGACGGCCCGGATCGCGCCTCGACGCTGTTATTTATTGACCACCCGGATAACCCGCGCTACCCCAATCAATGGTTCGCCCGCACTCAATCTACCGTCTGCGCCAGTTTCGCCTTTATGTTCGACGAAACACTGACGCTCGAACCCGGCGAAGACCTGACGCTGAATTACCGACTTGTGATTGCCAACGGTGCCTGGTCACGGGCGCAGATTGAAGAGTTCTTAGCCTGATGTCTCATTTAATTCTGGTCCGCCATTCAATCTCGCGGCAGCAGCCAGAAGTGGCTTCGCATCATTGGACGCTCACATCCGAAGGTGAGGTGCGCTGTCTCAAGCTGGCTAACGCGCTCAGGCCCTATGCGCCTGTCGTGATCGTCACCAGTGAAGAGCCTAAAGCACGCCTCACGGGTGAACTGACCGCGAAGCATCTCGGCCTGCCTGTCGAGACTGAACACGGCCTGCATGAACACCTGCGCCACACCGAGCCTTATGGCACAACTGACGAATTTCAGGCGAAGATTGCGGCACTGCTGACACAACCCGACCAGCGGGTTTATGGAGAGGAAACCGGGAAGGCTGCCCTCCAGCGCTTTGAGCAGGCAATACAGAATATCCTGGCGCGTTATCCCGACCAAACCCTTGTGGCCGTGACACATGGTACAGTGCTGGCGTTGTTTCTGGCCCATGTGGTGCGGTTTGATCCGGTGGCCTACTGGCGTGGCATTGGGATGCCCGCTTATATTGTCCTTGCGCTGCCGGATTATGGTGTAGTCGAGCAGGTGGCTGAGGTGCAGTAAAGCACCGATGTTAGAACATCTATACCGCTTTTTGACCGCGCGTGTGCTAAAATTGCTGGATGTTCTCACGTCAGATAAGGATAGGACATGCCCAAGCTTTACACCTGGAACGTGAACGGCATTCGTGCCGCACAGAAAAAAGGCTTTTTGGATTGGCTGGATAAAACGCAGCCAGATATTCTGGGGTTGCAGGAAACCAAAGCCAGCCCCGACCAGCTCGACGAAGCACTGCGCACCCCGCCCGGTTATCAGACCTTCTGGTCAAGTGCCGGACGTAAAGGTTACAGCGGGGTGGCACTATACAGCAGGATTGCGCCAAAATCGGTTTCGCTGGGGTTGGGCATTGAGGAGTATGATAGCGAAGGCCGGACTATCGTCGCGGAGTATGACGATTTTGTGTTTATCACGGCCTATTTTCCCAACGGCGGGCAGGATCACAGCCGCATCCCCTATAAGATGGCTTATAAAGCTGCCTTTCTGGAGTATTGCAACCGTCTTTGTGCAGAAGGCAAGCCGGTGATCTTCTGCGGTGATGTCAACACATCACACATGCCCATCGACCTCGCTCGCCCGAAAGAGAACGAGAAGCACACAGGCTTTATGCCAGAAGAGCGTATCTGGATTGATGAAGTCCTCAAGCAGGGTTATATCGATATTTTCCGCGCCCTGAACCCCACGCTGGAAGGCGCATATACATGGTGGACAGCACGCGCCGGGGCGCGGGAACGCAATGTGGGCTGGCGTTTGGATTACTTCTTTATCTCGCCCGACCTGCGCGAGAAAGTCGTCACCAGCGAGATTCATGCGGATGTCATGGGGTCAGATCACTGTCCGGTCAGCCTGACGCTGAAGTAACTGACCCTCCACTTGAAAGGTATTTGCAGCCTTGACCCACCCGTTTGATCATCACCCTCTCACCCCTATGCCACATTTTCCGGGGTTAAGCTGGCAGCCGTTGGAGGCAGATGCGGGCCTCAGCAGTTATCTGACAGGCATGAGCGATGACGAGCGCGCTGTGCGCAGCCTGTGCGCGCTGGACTCTGCCGGGCAGATCGTTGCTTATGGGCTTGTCGCGCTGGATGCACACCCAAAGCAGATACGGGCGTATCTGGAAGGCGCAGTCCGTGAGCCTTATCGGAGGCAGGGCATAGGGACATTTCTGCTTGGCTGGCAGGAACAGGTCGCACGGGAAGCACTCAAACGGATTGATGACCCGCGCCAGAAGGTGATGCGTCTTGACCGCTTCGATCCCGCACCCGACATGCTGGCGCTGTATGAAAAGGAGGGTTTTCAGCGGGCTTTTGCTGAGGATGTGCTGCGTTACGACCTGCGTCAGCCGCTGCCTGCATTTTCATTCCCCGAAGGCTTTATACTGGAAAACTGGACAGCAGCCAACAGCACGGATTTCCATCGGGTTTATGAGGCCGCTTTTAAGGAGCGTATGGACGGTATGCCATTGTGGGAATTTGTTCCCTGGCGCGATGCGTTTACTGGCTCACAGGACTTTCGCCCAAATCTTACCTGGCTAGTGCGGGATGGGGATCAGCCTGTCGCGTATCAGCTTGGCTGGGTGGAAGACGGTGGGGGTTATATCGTGCAGTTGGGCACACACCCGGCCTATCGTAGGCAAGGTCTGGCGGGGGCACTGGTGATGAAAGCGCTGCACGCTTTCCACGCTGAGGGGTTGCCCCACGCCATGCTGGATGTTAATCAAAACAATCCTACTGCGCGACGACTCTACGACCAACTAGGATTTACCCTGTACCGCACGTTTGTCAGCTACCAGAAATTACCTTAAGCGCTCTACTCCCGCTGGTCGCGCTCACTGGGTGGGGTATCGGTGGTGATGTTGGGCGCGTTGGAAGTGATATCTGTGTCGTCCTTATCCAGATTATAACGCTTTTGCCGCATATCCTCGTCGGCTTCGATCAGCACATCTTCCACCTGTTCCTGCAAGTCTTCTCCGTTCTCCTCATCATCATATGGATCGGTGATGTCTGGTGCGTTGGATGCAATGCGGTGGTCTTTGCGATCTTTGGGATCTGCCATTTGTGCAACTCCTTAATAGGAAAAGTAACTTCTTATTCCACCGTATAGCAAAATCAGAATAATTTCAAGATAAATGACAATATTTCAATTAAATTCTCATCTGAATGACTGAGGCTACCCTCAGACTTTGGGGTGTTGATCAGGACAAAATTCTCATGTTATAATGACCACAGCATATTTTACAGAAAGGTCATTTACCATGTATACGACTACCGATCATGCTGCGGGTGCTGGGGTCGCCCGCTCTTCTCTTATGTAGCCGCCGCCCGGCGCGCGCCTCCTCTTTCCATCTTCCTCCAAAGCTGGCACGGGTATTTCACCCATCGTCTGTTACAATTTCCGCCGCCACCTTCACCCGCTGCATTTGCGGCTGTGCCGCCGCTGTTTGATATGGAGAAAGATGCACACTTATGAGCGAGAAGTACAACCCACAGGATATTGAACATAAATGGCAGGAGCAATGGGAAGCTGATAAGCTGTATCGCGCTCAGGTAGACTGGAGCAAGCCCAAGCACTACGCGGTGACGATGCTGCCTTATCCCAGCGGCGACCTGCATATCGGCCACTGGTTCGCTATGACTCCGTCCGATGCCCGCGCGCGTTATATGCGCATGAAGGGCTTTAACGTGCTCTTCCCAATGGGCTTCGATGCCTTCGGGTTGCCCGC
This sequence comes from Anaerolineae bacterium, assembly GCA_041751455.1. Lineage (GTDB taxonomy): Bacteria > Chloroflexota > Anaerolineae > Aggregatilineales > Phototrophicaceae > JAIOHN01. Next base: position 2,516 of record JBGSXK010000530.1, on the reverse strand, counting down.
CGAAAACGCTGCTGTGCAGCGCAACATTCACCCGGCGAAGTGGACCCATGCGAATGTTGAAGGGATGCGTGGGCAGATGCGCAGTATGGGTGCGATGTTCGACTGGGAGCGCGAAACAGTCAGTTGTGATCCTGATTACTACAGATGGACAGAATGGTTCTTCAAGCAGTTCTACCTGAATGACCTGGCCTACCGTGGTGAGGCGCTGGTGAACTGGTCGCCCACGTTGCAAACCGTGCTGGCGAATGAACAGGTCATTGACGGTAAGGATGAGCGTACCGGACAGCCTGTCATCCAGAAGATGATGACCCAGTGGTTCTTCCGTTATACACGCTACGCCGATGAGATGCTGGACTTCAGCCAGATTGACTGGCCGGAACCCATCAAGATCATGCAGACCAACTGGATTGGCCGCAGTGAAGGCGCGCGCGTCGTCTTTAAGTCTGAACAGGGCGATCCTATCGAAATCTACACCACCCGCCCGGATACGCTGTGGGGCGCGACCTTCATGGTGCTGTCGCCGGAGCATCCGCTGGTGGAAAAGATGACCACGGACGCGCAGCGCAGCGCTGTCGAAGCTTATATTCAGCAGGCGGCCAGCGCCACCGAGATTGAACGGATGTCTGAAGACCGCGAGAAAACGGGTGTGTTTACCGGGGGCTATGCCATTAATCCGGTGAATCAGGCGCGCATTCCTGTGTGGATTGCCGATTACGTGCTGATTACGTATGGCACGGGCGCGATTATGGCTGTACCTGCTCATGACCAGCGCGATTTTGAGTTCGCGCGCAAGTTTGGCCTGAAGATACAGGTTGTGATCCAGCCTGAAGGCGGGACACTGGACGGCGATACAATGGCTGAAGCCTATCCCGGTGTGGGGTATATGATCAACAGTGACCTGTTCGATGGCACGTATGCCAGCGAGGACAAAGGCCGCAAGAACCCGGCGATTAATGCCGTGATTGACTGGCTGGAGGAAAGCGGAATCGGGCGCGAAGCGATCAACTATCGTCTGCGCGACTGGCTGATCAGCCGGCAGCGTTACTGGGGCAGCCCGATTCCGATCATCTACCGGGAAGATGGCACGATGGAACTGGTGCCAGACGATCAACTGCCGGTGCTGCTGCCGGAAGATGTGGACTTCATGCCCACCGGACGCAGCCCGCTGACATATCATGAGCCGTTCTTCAAAACGGCGGACAGCGAGGGCAAACCCGCCCGGCGCGAAACCGATACGATGGACACGTTCATGTGTTCGTCGTGGTACTGGTATCGCTATCTGAGTCCGGGTTATGACAAGGGGCCATTCGACCCGGAAGACGCGGCTTACTGGCTGCCTGTGGATGTGTACACGGGCGGCGCGGAACATGCCACGATGCATTTGCTGTACTCGCGCTGGTTCACGAAGGCCATGCGCGACCTGGGCATGTTCGACGAGACAATGGAGGTCATGCGCGACAATGACCGCGACCCGGCAGGGCTGTTCGATGAGCCGATGCTGCTGCTGCGTAACCAGGGACAGGTGCTGGGGGGCGAGCGTCCGGGTGACTTCATCCTGGCTACGGGCCGGTATGAAGGGGAGAAGCTGTTCGCGGATCGGGTCGAAGTCGTGGGGGGGCCGAATGATGTGCCTGCCGGGTTCGACGGGGTGTTCGGTGAGATTGTCAAGCGCACGGAGAACCTGCTGACTGTGAAAATGGCCGGTGTGAACCGCGTGGTCGAAGTTGTGCCAGAGGCGCAGGTGAGCATCCCTGGCATCGAGGGGGAGAACACGGTCAACCAGTTGAAGCATCACCTGGAAATCCAGCGCATGTCCAAGAGTAAGGGTAACGTGATCAACCCGGATGAACTGGTCGCGGAGTATGGGAGTGATACCGTGCGCGCTTACCTGATGTTCGCTTTTGACTGGGAGAAGGGTGGGCCGTGGGACCCGGACGGAATCAGAGGGCCGATGCGCTGGCTGAATGAAGTGTGGGATATGGTCATGGCAGGGCCACAGGCCGAAACGGGCGACCCGGCCAGCGAGCGCGACATTGAACGCAAAGTTCATCAGACGATTGGCCGTGTGAGCGATGGCCTGGAGCGCTTTAGCTGGAATACGGCCATCGCCGCGCTGATGGAGCTGAAGAACACGCTGCGCCCGGCAGCCCGTGAGGGCAAGATCGGGCGGGAGGCGTGGCATGAGACGATGCGTACCATGCTGCTGCTGATGGCTCCCTTCACGCCGCACATCGCCGAGGAACTGTGGGCATCGATTGGGGGTGCGTACAGCATTCACCAGCAGCCCTGGCCGGATTATGATGCAGAGAAGGCTAAAGAGGAGCGGGTCATGCTGGTCATGCTGGTCAACGGCAAGCCGCGAGGTGAGACGCTGGTCGCGCCAGATATCACGGAGGCCGAGGCGGTGCAGATGGCGCTGGAGAGCGAGGTTGTCCGGCGCTTCCTGAACGGCGGGCAGCCGAAGAAGGTGATCTTCGTCCCGGCGCGCGGGGGGCAGGAGCCGAAAGTGAACGTGG
>JBGSXK010000529.1:0-5967 GCA_041751455.1 Anaerolineae bacterium | reverse complement strand
CCACTGGTACAGATCGGCCAGGGTCGTAAAGGCTGCGCCAACCACCGGAGCAATCACCGACAGGATAATAAAAATGCGCGCCAGTGTGTTCCATGAACTGCACTGCGCAAGCATTTCGGACGAAACCGGCTGGCTCTGGTCTGCGGCCTCGGCGGCACCTGGCACCTCGCTCATGTCCTCGCCCACCGCTTCGCTGTAGGCGCGCACCGATGCGGCGAGTCCGACACTGGCACACTGCCCCTGGTTGGCAAATGCGCCGGGAACCAGAAACGCGGTCACGATCAGCCCAGCAGCGGCAGCAGAGAGTCCCGTCAGAAAGGCAAAAAACGCCCGCATAACATTGACCTGCGAGGCCGCCCGGCGATTGATAAAGGACTTGTTTTCATAGTACTTGCGCTGGTCTTGCAGCGCGAATTCCTCAAAAACCCGGAAACGGGCTTCGAGCCGTTGTTTTTCCAGTTCGTCAATCAGGGTCTCGTCGTCCGGGAGGTTGGTGCGTGGCGGCTGCTCAGACATTATTGTTCCCCTCTCCCGGTGCTTGGTCGCGCGGGTCTACACCCCGGTTAATATCCGCCACGCGCAGCGACAGCAGCACCCGCTGTTGGTAGGGTTCGCCATTATGATAAGGCGGCACCCGCATGATATAGCGAAAATATTCCCGTCGCAGGGTCTCGGAGCGGCGGCGGTTTAGCAGCCAGGTCTGTAAAGGCGACTCGCGTCCACTGATGGTCGCCAGAAAGGTTGCCGCCAGGGCGACCAGTGTCTCCATGAAAGACCAGACCGGCATCCGCTCAGGGTTGCTGGCGAATTCCAGCGCCTGGAACGACCCAATGAGGGCAGCAATGGCGGCCAGAATGATGTACCCCAACTGAAAGCGCTGGTAGCGTACCTGCTGCTTTTTGGCCTCATGATCGCGCCTGCGGAAAAGACGCATCAGTTCGTAATCCATGTACTCAATATCGGCCTTGATTTCGTCGATGGCCTCATGCGATTGGCCGTGCAGCAGCTTGTCAACGTCACCCAGGTCAACTAGCTGGAAATTGGGATCAGGTTTTTCGGGCAGGGGAGAAAACGGCATCTGCCGCAGCCAGAGGGGGACAAATCGGACGAACTTTTTGCGAAAACTGCTGATGGGGCCGGTTTGCAGGCGAGGTTCTTCACGCGGCGATGCAGACGACATACTTTTTCTCCTGTGCATGATGTGTTAATCCCTATGCTATTTTCTTCCCTTGCAGGAGTCAAGCGGCGTGGGAAAAGCAGTATCACAAAATGTGGTAACATCAGGGCGAAATCTGCGCAAAGACTGAGGCTTTTACCATGTTTGAACCATCCGCCACGTCCCCCCCGCCCTCCATGCTCGAAATCGCGCCAGCCACACGGGCGGACATGGACGCGGCTTTACAGGGCCTGAACACACATAAAGCGGAGTGGGTCGGGCTGGATGCATACACCCGCGCCGCACTCATCGAGCAGATCCAGCGCGACTTGATCGCCGTCATTCCTGAATGGGTCGCCCTCAGCCTGGAAGCCAAAGGTATTACACCGGACGATGTGGCAAGAGGGGACGAATGGGGTGGTGTGACGATCATGTTTCGGGTGCTGCGCCAGTTGAAGCAGGCACTGCATGAGGTGGAGGCGCATGGCAGGCCGCAACCACCGGGTATCGTCGCGGCGCGAGCAGACGGGCAGGTGATGGCACGTGTGCTGCCTGCGCGGTTGGATGACCACCTGATTTTTACCCGTTTCACTGCTGATGTCTGGCTGGATCCGGGTATCACGCCGGATGAAGCCACTGCCACAATGGGCGCAAATTATGGAAAAAAAACTCATCACGGCCAGATCGTGCTGGTGTTGGGCGCAGGCAATTACTCTCCACTGACACCGATGGATTTTCTGCATAAACTGTTTCAGGAAGATCAGGTCGTTATAGTCAAGATGAACGAGGCCAACGCTTATCTGGGGCCGCTTTATGAACGTGGGTTTCGCGCATTGGTGGAGCGCGGTTTCCTGCGCATCGTTTACGGGGGCGCGGCGGAGGCCGATTACCTGATTCAGCATCCCCTGGTTGATGAACTGCACCTGACTGGCTCGGACAAGACCTATGAGGCGATTGTTTTTGGCCCTGGCGAGGAGGGTAAACGACATAAGGCGCTGTGCCAGCCCATCATAACCAAACGCTTTACAGCGGAACTGGGCTGTATCACCCCGGTGATCGTCGTGCCCGGCCCCTGGACTGAAGGCGACCTGCGCCACCATGCCGCCAATATTGCGAATATGCTGGTGGTTAATGCCGGGTTTAACTGTGTGACTGCGCGCCTCCTGGTGCAGCATCAAAGCTGGCCGCAGCGTTGGGCGCTCAACCGGGCGATTGGTCAGGTACTCGCGCAGATGCCCACCCGCAAAGCCTATTATCCCCGCGCGCAGGCGATCTACGATGATTTTCTGGCCGCCCACCCCGAAGCAGAGTGTTACGGCTCCGCACGCGGCGATCATCTCCCCTGGACATTCATTCCCGACCTGGAAGCCCACGACGAGGGCGAAATCTGCTTCCAGCGCGAGGCGTTTTGCAGCCTGTTTGCCGAAACAGGGATCGAGGCGGCCAGCCCTGCCGAGTTTATTGACCGGGCGGTGGCCTTCTGTAATACGCGGCTGTGGGGCACGCTGACCGCCACCCTGATCGTGCATCCTCAATCGCTGCGTGATCCGGCAGTGGCGGCAGCGGTGGAGCGGGCAGTCGCTAATTTACGTTATGGCACGGTGAGCATCAATATGTGGAGCGTACTCGGCATTTTCCTGGGTGTGACTCCCTGGGGCGGCTTCCCCGGCGCGCAGATCAATGATATTCAATCCGGCATCGGCTTTACCAACAATACGCATATGTTTGCCCGCCCGCAGAAAAGTGTGATTCGTGCGCCGTTTCGGATGCCCTTGGTGCCGTTAATTATCAATAATCGCCACTATCACACATTTTATGAGAAGTTGGCTTATTACGAAGCCAGTGAGTCGCTGTTGCGCCTGCCGGGTGTGGCGCTGGAAGCCCTGACAGGGATCGGTGCGGGAAAGTTGTAGCTCAGATTACCTCGTAGCTGTAGCCCCACAGGGCGATGGCATCGGCCAGCAGCGATTGTGTGCCGACGATCAGAATGGTGCCCTCTTTGCCCACGTGCGGCATGGCCTGGGCAACCGCCGCCTCCAGGTTGGGCGTGTGAGTCACATCGCTGTGGTGCAGGTGCGCCGCACTGATAGCCGACGCACCATCGAGAAAGCTCAGGCTGGGATTACGTGCGGTTTCAGTCACAATCAGCGCGTCACTGACTTTTCCAAGCGCGGCAAACACCCCTTCATAATCCTTGTCATCCGGCACAGCGATAATACTGATGACCGGATGGCGCAGGTCATCGCGCAGGCTTTCCACCAGCGACTCTGCTGACTCGCGGTTAATCGCACCATCCAGGTATACCGCTGGATCATCCTGTAATTTCTGGCAGCGTCCCGGCCAGGTGACATCGGCCAGGCCCGTACGGATGCGCTTCACATATTCCGGCGAACTATGGGCGATCCCCGGCAGTCGTGCATGGACATTACCAGCAGCGATGACCGCCAGCGTTGCGTTCATGATCTGATAGCGCCCGCGCAGCGACAGCTCCACCTTGCCATAACGCCCCAGTTCCATACGGATGCCCCTGGCCGTGGTCCCACGATACTGCCCCATGTCCAGCGGTGCAATCCAGTCAAACTGAGCATTCTGTGCCTCGGCCTCACGCGCAAGGGTATCCATCACTTCCGGGTCCTGCGGGACGCTGTAGGCATGACTGTAGGGCTTGATGATGCCTGCCTTATGCCAGGCGATGTGCGACAATGTGGGGCCAAGCTGCTTGAGGTGTTCTAATGTAATGGGCGTGAACAGCGCCAGCTTGTTGGGCACCACAGCGATGTCGTCAAAACGCCCCCCGCGCCCGACTTCCAGCACGGCCGCCGCCACCTTTTGCTCGTCAAACCAGCGTAGGGCCAGCGCGAGGAAAATGCCCTGTGGGCTGAAATACTGTGCTTCTGTGAGTGTTTCTTCCGTCGCATCAATATACGGCGCAAGTTCGCTCAGGATGCGTAAAAAGTCCACCTCAGGGATCGCCCGACCATTGACACGAATCCGCTCGCGCCAGGTAACCAGATGAGGGCTGGTAATCGTACCGACAGTATGCCCCAGGTGTTGCAGCAGCTTGGCCGTGATGATAGTGGTCGAGCCTTTGCCTTTGCTGCCCGTGACCACGGTATATTCGCGCTGTGTCGCCAGCAAATTCAGCGCTGTTAACAGGCGGCGTGTGGGGGAGGGGTCACGGATGAGTTCATCAGGGCCGCGTTCCTGCCCACGCAGCTTGCGCATGGAGCGGAAAATATAAGTGACAGCTTCAGTTTCGTTGGTAAACGTGGTCATAGCGCAGCGCTTCGTTGGAACAACATTCTGTTATGTTGTACGGATATTTTCCCAAAGGCAGATTGCTTTATCTGGCCGGAGGGTAAGAAAATCGCTAAAGCTCCTTAAGAAGCTCACAGGTCATCATTTTAACTTAAAATCTGCTAAAAAACTTGCTCACCCTTTTAAAAGCCTGATACAATTAATTAAATGAACATTCGATTAATTAGATCAGGGTAATTCCTCATGCTGAACGACCAGATACCGGAAAACGTCAGGCTAGGCTTCGATTTTTATAAAATGGAAAATTTTATCAGCGACACCCAGCGTGCCGTACGTGACCGGGTGCGTGGTTATGTGCAGGATGTGGTGCTGCCGGGCATTAATCCCTACTGGGATCGTGCCGAGTTCCCCTGGGAGATCGCGCGCGGTCTGAAAGACCTGGGCATCATCGGCGGCGTGATTCGCGGATGGGAGAGCGCCGGGCTTGACCCGTTGGAGATGGGGCTGGTGATGTATGAGTTAGCCAAAGGCGATGGCTCGGTCAGCACATTCTATGGAGTGCATTCCGGGCTGGCGATGGGGTCGGTGGGTTTGCTCGGCTCTAACGAACAGCGTGAGCGCTGGCTGCCTGCCATGTCCCGGCTTGAAAAGATTGGCGCGTTTGGCCTGACAGAGCCGGGACGCGGCTCTGACGCGGTAAATGTGCAGACGACGGCCCGCCGTGATGGCGATCATTATATCCTGAATGGGGCCAAGCGCTGGATCGGCAACGCCTCGATGGCTGACCTGCTGATTATCTGGGCGCGTGACGACAACGGCGATTTCGGCGGCTTTGTGATCGAAGACCCGCAGACCGTTGAAGGGCTGGTCATCAAAGATATTACGGGCAAGATTGGAAAGCGCGCTGTGCTGAATGCCGATATCGCAATGGACAATGTGCGTGTCCCGGCGGAGAACCGCCTTGCCAAACCGAAATCCTTCCGCGATGTGGGCAAGGTGCTGGCACTGGGACGTTTTGGCGTATCGTGGGAGGCAGCAGGCGTGGCGGCGGGCGCATTTGAACATGCCCTGCGTTATGCGCTTGACCGTGAACAGTTCGGCGAGCCAATTGCCAGTTATCAGCTTATCCAGCAAAAGCTGGTGGAAATGGCGACGGAAATCACGCAGATGCAGCTTTTGTGCTTCCAGTTAGCCCAACTCATCGCCACCGACCAGATGAGCGAGGGAATGGTGTCGATGGCCAAGTATAACAACGCCCGTAAGGCGCGGCAGGTGTGCCTGCTGGCGCGCGAGACACTGGGTGGCAACGGCATCCTCATCGAGAATCATGTTGCCCGCCTGATGACCGACGCGGAAGTGATTTACACCTATGAAGGCACCAATGAGATCAACCTGCTGCTGGTGGGGCGGGAGCTGACCGGTATTAATGCCATTACATGATTGAAACAGCAGGGACGCAGCGTTATGCCGCGTCCCTGTTTATGGCTCGAAAGCTGACTGTTAAAAGCCCTAAATATCCACGTACAGACGGAACTCGTAGGGATGCGGGCGCA
>JBGSXK010000528.1:0-3699 GCA_041751455.1 Anaerolineae bacterium | reverse complement strand
CAAGATGTTCATAATTGTTTCTCCTGGTGATCTGCGGCTTATCAGCCGTGTTGAGTCCGGGTAGGGAGGATTGTTCCTCCCTGGATAGATTTGTATTCTGTTATCGTCAGGCGCGAGCAGGCAGCCGCATCAACAGGCGGTCACGGATGGTTTGCTCCATTGATTCACGACTGCCCTGCGAGTCACGCATCAGGTCCATAAAGGTGTCACAATCCAGCATCATGACCTCTACCGGGCCAGCGGCACGGATGGTTGCTGTCCGGGGTTCTCCGGTGTACAGGCCAATCTCGCCAAAGAACTGCCCGCTGTGCATAGTATCGACGGCGTATTCCTGCCCCCTGGCATCACGCCAGTAGACCGTCACTTCGCCCTGGGTGATGATATAGAAGTGCTCAGCCCTCTCGCCCTGCCGGATGATAGTCTCGCCGGGTTTGAAGCGGCGCGGCTGGAGCCTGGTAGTCGCGACAACGAGTGTCTCTGTGCCAAGCTCTGGCATGGCCTTTGCCAGGTACTGGTTATAGCTGTGGCGCAGTTCCAGCAGGAAGGCGACCACCATAGGTGCTGTGACCAGCGTATTGTAGTAAAAATGCAGGTAAGGTCGCTCTGGCAGGTAAATGTTGAGCGCCGGGAACAGCGCGCCGATCAACCCGTTTTTAGCAGCGATGCCAAAGCGGCCGGCCACATCGTAAAAGTTGAGTATCGTCGGTTCTTTGCCCAGCGGGAAGGCCGTGACAATATTGCCAGAGGCCAGTGTGCCCCATACCTGGCGCGACCCGTCATAGACAAACGACGGATCGAAGAAGAATGTATAACAGATGAACAGATGCTCCACCGTATGAATGGATGCCAGCACTACCGCCGCCCACATCCATTTGTTACGCGGGAACTGCGCCAGCAGCAGCAGTGCCAGCAGCCACCCGGCGACTTCCCACACCAGATGCACGATTTCCAGGTCAAGCTGGCCGAAAACCCCACAGGCGTGCGGCCCGGTCACGGGGCTGCCGTTGGCATCCATCAGGGCCTGGCCTGCCGGGTCGGACTTCACGATGAAGCTGGCCGAGTGCCCGGTGGAGCTGCTGGACGCAGGGCGCAGGCCAGCACTGACCGCGCGTTGAGCATTCAGGTCATTATCGACAGGTGGCGGACAGGCCAGCGTCCCGTTAGCAATGGACAGCGCCCCCACCTGGACGATATGCTCACCGACATGACCAATTTGCAGCACACAGACCACAGCGAAAATTGCAATCCAGCTATAATGCTTGACCTTCCACAGACTCTCGAACAACATGACCGGCATCCACGGCAGCAGCGCGAACAGCGCGATCATGTATAACGGCTGCCCCAGGGTGTACATGCCCATGCTCAAAATGAGTGAGGCGGCAGCGGTGGAAAGCACGATCCTTGAAGGGATACGCCGGAAAGTGATAAAACTGCGGAAAATAATGGATGTTGCCTGCATGTTAATCCCTCTTCCTTACAAAATGACTTACTGTGACCACAGTTTGCGGATGATCGGCAGCATGAAGATCAGATCGACGATGATGACCAGAATGATAATGAGCGCCAGCAGTGGAAAGCGTGCTTCCCAGTCGGCCAGGCTTGCTTTCGTGCTCCCCTGTGCCAGGGTCTGGCCGGCATACACCAGCAGCGCCAGCAGTGTCAGTACAATGGGGCGAAGCTTGAAGCGCGATGTGTTCATATTAATTTCCTCTTTCTTCCACCATTGAAGATGCGGGTGTTGAAAACCACCTCGGTCTGTGTCCTGACAAACAAAATTTGTAAATGCAGGGTTGAGTGTTTTGGTAAAAGATTTTTAAGCAGAGCAATTGCAAACAAGGGGGTAGTTTTAAAAGGCGGATGCCGGGACGGAACTCCCGGCATCCTGGGTGATAATGGTGCTGCTCGTTTAACGTACCACTGGCATGTGGAAGGCGTACTGCACATCGTCGCAGGGGGCTACGTCGATGGGGTCACAGCCGCCGCCGAAGGTGGCAATCTGCGCATTGAAGAATTCATCCAGCTTTTCGCCATGAGTGCGCACCACCAGGTGCACTTCTGAGCTGTAGCCATCCAGCAGGCCAGGCCCCAGAACGATACCGGGAACTTCGCCCAGGCCCAGGCTGGCCGACATTGAGGCGGTGCCGTCGGTGCTATAGGTGCCGGAAGCGTGCTGAATAGAGATGTTGGACGCACCCAGGGCATCGAAGTTCAGGGCACGATTGCCCACTTCGTCACGGGCGATTTCGCCATTTTCGTCGATAATGAAGATGTCGTCCATGTTGCAGGCACCCTCGCTGCAATTTTCCGGCGCATTGAAGATCACCCACCAGAGGGTATAAACCTCACCGGGAACCAGTGCGCTGGTGTTCAGTGTGACGGTCACGCCATTGTCGAAGCGGGTAAGCTCTGAAAAGGCACCTTCGATTTCGGCATTGTCACTGAACTGATAGACGGCGCTGGTGCTGACGGCGGGCTGCGCTGGTTCCTGCTGTGCGCTTGTGCTGAAGGCCGCAACAGCGACCAGCAGCGCCAGGATGACGGTAACGATGGAGACAAGTTTGCGATTCATTCAGGTATTCCTCCTCAGGATATGACCACGACTCACTCGCGGCGCTTCAATAATCTGTCTGGGAGCCGGGCGCTGGCGTTTGATCCTTGCGATCCTTTACACTGGCCTGCTCCACAACTACAGGCTTACTATACGCCAGGGTATGGGGTGGTCGTCACCACCTGCAGAGGTAGTGTCAGGGGTGGTACTGAGGGGTGGTGAGTCATACAGCCTGAGAGTGCGTGCTGTGACCCATATAACGCAGCAGAGCTGCACCTGAGAGGTACAGCCCTGCTTATCTGGAAAGTTCTTGCTTAGAACGCTGCTGCGTTTAGCCGCAGTTGATCGTTGCACGCGGGCGGCTCTTGCCTGGGTGCCCGATCTGCTGGTCGGCTTCCAGGGTCACACGGCCACCGCCGTCGTAACGAATTTCCATGGTGGTGCCACCGTCAATCTGCACTTCACCGCTTTCCACCAGGGTGCCATTCACCAGCAGACGGTATTCTGTCGCAGCCAGCATGTCACCTTCACCAGCTTCGCCAGTGTTACGGATGGTGAACACCGCCACATTGCCTTCACAGGTAACTGTCACTGCCAGGCTGGAGCAGTCCAGCCGAGTCGGGTTGTTTTTCTGGCAGCCCAGTTCCGTGGGGCTGGGGGTGGGTGTCTGCGTCACTTCCGGTGTCGGTGTCACTTCTGGTGTCACTTCTTCCGTGGGAGTCGGTTCCTCAGTGGGTTCTTCGGTAGGCTCCTCAGTGGGTTCCTCAGTCGGTTCTTCGGTGGGTTCTTCAGTGGGATCGGGAGTCGGTGTCACCTCTGGTGTGGGTACCTCGGTTGGCACGTAGCATTCAATGCTCGTATAGGCCAGGCCGCCACCGATATTCAGATACACGGTGCCATACACTACGCCCACTTCAATCACATGGCTCTCACCAGCGTACAGTTGCAGCCAATCCTGTGCCAGCACATTACCGTACATATCGGTAACTTCGTAGTATTCAGGATTCAGCATGTCGCTGCCATAGTTGGTCACCACGAAGACCGGCGCACCGGATTCGGTGCAGTAGGCGCTCAGCCACAGATCAGGCAGTTCGACTTCCTGCGTGGCGTTGTCGCATTCCACCGTTGCGTAGTATGTCCAGTTGTCGATG
>JBGSXK010000527.1:0-2268 GCA_041751455.1 Anaerolineae bacterium | reverse complement strand
ACTGGCGCTTGAATGCGCTCCGCGAAAATATCCCCCGGCAGCAGCAGCACTGGCAGCCGGTTGACTGTCGCCAGCGCCGCTCCGGTCAGCATATTGGTTGCACCGGGGCCAATCGACGAGGTACAGGCGAAGGTTTGCAGGCGGTTCTTCATCTTGGCATAGGCTACTGCGGTATGTACCTGTGCTTGCTCATTGCGCGACTGGTAGTAACGGATTTTATCAGCATACTGCTCCAGTGCTTGGCCGATTCCGGCGACATTTCCATGTCCAAAAATACCCCACACCCCGGCGAAAAACGGGTTTTCCACCCCATCGCGCTCCACATACTGGTTCGCCAGATACAACACCAAAGCCTGCGACATGGTAAGGCGTATCGTGTTCATGCTAAACTCTCTTTCCCATAAACTGCCAGTCCGCGGCAAAAGCAGCGGATTTTACACATCACTTAGTACTATTTCCGCGGCTCCATGCCCATATCCACAATTGGCAAACGTGGGTCTTTGAATGTCCACGTGTCCTTCACCCAGGCATAATCCGGGTCATCGCTGTTAGCAAGCGACTGTGCCGACCCCGCCAGAAAGTTAAGATAGTACGTTGTATAACCATGCGCGCCCACTACCGGGTGATACCCCTCCGGCACCAGCACTGCGTCATGCTGCTGCGTCATCATCACCGCGTCAATACTGCGGTTATCGTTGTACACACGCTGGTAAGCATAACCACCGGGACGGTCAAATTTGTAGAAGTAGATTTCTTCCAGGTCAGCTTCCAGCAGACTCCCCTGCGCGTCTTCGCGGTGAATATCATGTTTATGCGGCGGATAGCTCGACCAGTTGCCCCCTGGCGTATAAACCTCGACAGCAACAATCCGGTGACAGTTAAAGCCCGGCGGCAGGATACCATTGATCTGACGAGAGGCATTCCCACCCCCACGCAGCTCTATTGGGCAATTCTCCGGCGTGACCAACTGCGCTGGATAATCCCGATCCGTTGGCACCCAACATGACGCGACCTCAAAACCATCCGTCAGCGCCTCAATTTCAAACTGGGTATTACGTGGCAGATAAACCGCATATGGCATCCCGGCAAACACATTCGGACGGCGGCCCACATTCAGAAATTCGCCGCCGTTAAAACGAAAATGAGCAGCCCCACCCAGGATCACGGACGCATGTTCATGATCGCCTGTTGCATCGCTGAGTGTTTCGCCTTTATTCAGCCGCAGCGCCGCCATATTCAGATAATCCCACCCGGCGCGCTCGGCCTTCACACGGGCAAATGTACCGCTCTCGCCGCTGTCCTGTGAGCGCACAAGCATCGTTTCGGCTGTGTATTCCACTCCATCACCTCCCCGTTAAAGTCCACCATATCCGACGACAAATGTCTCAATTTCCGGCATGGTCGGCATGAAGTTGGCGCATCCATGTCGTGTGACAACAATCGCCCCGCACGCATTCCCTAACCGCGCGGCGCGATATAAATCCCAGCCCTGCACATAGCCATAAATGAAGCCTGCGCCAAAAGCATCCCCCGCACCCAGGATATTGTAGACCTCCACTGGAAAACCCGGCACATCAGTGACTTCTCCAGTCTTCAGATGCACCCGTGCCCCCTGCGAGCCGACTTTCTCCATCACGGCCTCCGGCCCAAACGTCAGCAAGGTCTGGATAGCGGCACGTGAATCTCCCTCTACCCTGGTATCACTCACCTGTGAATGTGTGAGGCTCATCTGCTCCAGGCTGGAAAGCATTGCTGCGTTAATCTCATCCTCCGTGCCAATCACCAGGTCTACCAGCCGCATGGCGGAACGCACCACCACCCCGAATGCGCGCGCATCGTGCCACTGGTCTGGGCGGAAATCGAGATCAAACACCACACGCGCACCGGACTGTCGTGCCAGTTCTGCCGCGAACAGCGTCGCGCTGCGGCTTGGCTCTTTGCTCAAATTCGTCCCGGCAAACTGGAATACTTTGCAATCGGTCACAGGTGCGGCCAGCACATCATCAATCGTCAGATTGATGTCCGCACAGTTATCCCGATAATACACCAGCGGAAACTTATCCGGCGGTTCAATACCCAGCACCACCGCGCTGCTGCGATTCAACGGTTTACGTGGGATATATTGAGTCTCTACTCCCTCATTATTGAGAAAATGAAGAATAAAGTCTCCCACGGGGTCTTCTCCTACAGCGGTCAGCAGTGCAGATTTCAGCCCCAGGCGGCGCGCACCCACGCTGATATTCGTAGGCGACCCCCCAACATACGCCG